>CALJPJ010000154.1 GCA_937980625.1 uncultured Bdellovibrionales bacterium | reverse complement strand
GTTTTATTTTTTTTAGGCCGACGACTGGGCGATAAAGCTTTTGACCTACCAATTATAAGACGCTTTATGACTGAAAAAAGAAAAAAGCTCGCCAAGGAAAGCGTAGTTAACAACTCTAAGTTTATTTGCTTTATAGCAAGATTTTTACCTGGCCTAAGGTCGCCAACCTATTTAACAGCTGGAGCAATGGGAGTAAAACCATCTACATTTTTACTTCTTGATGGGTTTGCAGCTTTAATTAGTGTACCTGTTTGGATTTATGTTGGTTGGTGGCTCGGTGAAAATTGGGACGAAAATATAGCAATCGTTAAACAAATGCATGTTTACCTAATTTTTATTGTTCTAGGCTTAGGTATTATTTATTTTATGACCAAAAAATACTTTATTAAAAAAACCATAGAAAAATAATACTCTTTTGTTACAAAAAAATATTTTTTTGTATCTTTAAACCAGCCCTTCATAGCGATCCTGACTGCCCCCTATTGACCCTTAATAGAGGGCTCTTATACAATCTAAATATATGAAATATTTAAAAGTTTTAATTTTATTCTCTCTGTTCATTTCATTATCGTCCTATGCTCAAAAAAGTATTAAGCTTGATAATTACTATAGTAACTCCACCGACCAACTTATCACTATAAAGTCTATTACTGTTTTACCATTTACTGATAATACTAAAGGTATATATGCTAAGCCATTTGCAGCCTTCATTAAAAATTGGATCGAGGATAACCCTAAATGGGACTTAAAAGAAATTCAAACCCTTGGAAGGGTTCCATCTTTAAATGAGCTCGAAACTAACCCTTCACAAATAAAAAAGTATGCTCGCAACACCTCAACTGATGCTTTTATTGCTGGAAAGGTGATACGTTCTCAAAACGGAGTTAACTTATATCTCGGCTTATTTTTAGCCAAAGATGGGCTATTAATTGCTAAAGAAGACATCCGTAACATTACAGAGTTAGACTTCAAAGGCCTCAACTCTCCTTTTAAAACTATTATAAGTAAACTTACAAAACAGCTCCCCTATGATGGCTTAATACTTAGTCGCAAAGATAAACTTGTAACTTTAAATTTATCAAAGTCTGACGGTATTCTTGATGGACAAGACTTAACTGTGGCATCGATTATTCATTTAAAACGCCACCCTAAATTTAATTTTCTGATAAGCAGTGAAAAAGTAATTTTAGGTAAATTACGAGTTAAAAAAGTTGATGACAGCCTAACATTTGCCGAAATTGTTGTCGAAAATGAACAAGGCAGTATTCAAAAAAATGCTAAGATTGTCGGTATTAATATTTCAGCTTTTGAAAATAAAATTATAACAAATTATAATGCTAACTCTACACCAGGGACAAACCATAATAAAGGCTCAGTCACTAGCGCTCAACGCTGGCGCCCGACACCGCCTCCCACTTTTGGTAAAGCCGAAGTCACGTTTGGAGCTGGTTTACTAAAGGCCGCTAATGGCAACAGGTTTTCAGATAATAACTTTTACCCCTCAGTGACCTTTGATGGCGAAGTTTGGGTCAATGATGTCTGGTCAGTTCATGCTCAAACTAAACAAGGGATTGCATCATTAGCAAATCCTTTTGGCGGCCCTGATCTTTCTGTTCATACTTCATCTTATGAATTACTTGGTGGTTATAATTTTAGAACTGGTGGTGTCTATGATACTAAGGTTGAAATTTTAGCTGGATATGGGAAACACAACACAAAAGTAGACGGCGCTAACCCTGCAATCTTCACATCAACCATATATTCTGGCATTAAACTCGGTGCTGATGTACAAACCCCTATTATAGCAAACGATATTTTAGCTGGAGCAAGTATTTTTTTGTTTCTAAAGCCTAAGCTAAAAGAGCAACCAAGCCCTAGCGGAAGGTCTAGTGATACATCAATTACTATGTTTAAAATTTATGGAATGAAAAAATTTAGACAAAATTTTTATCTACTTAGCTCACTGAACTATGATTTATATTCCACCTCTTTTGGACGAGGTATTACAGCTAATAGCCAAAGTGAAAAAGATCTCACATTAAACTTCGGTATTAATTACTTTTTCTAAGAGATTTTCAAGTTCATTGAGTTATATAAGTATTCAGAACGCTAAATATTTTACAGGTAAACACTAAACTTAGTATACAGTTAACCTTCCCTATTGACATCTAATCCAGACTCACTACAATTTATATTATATTATATTATTTGATTTTTTAACTATAATTACAACAAGGAGAAAACAATGACAAAAATCATATTCATTATTGCTGGTTTATTATTCGCTGGAACAACGGCTTCGGCTGCTTATGGCCCTGCTGGTTGCGGTTTAGGTGCAAATTTGATGGAAGGTAAAAGTGGCCTTATGTACAATGTATTTGCTGCTACAACAAATGGAACTTCTGGCAACCAAACTTTTGGTATGACTAGTGGAACATTAGGCTGTGATGGCGAAGCTTCAGTTGCTAACTCAGTCACTTTCATTGAAAATAACAAATTTGCATTATCAAATGATGTTTCTAAAGGCGAAGGAGCTACATTAGATGCCTATTTAGCCCTTATTAATGCTCCTAGCGCTAATAAATTAGTATTAAAAGCTAACTTCGCAAAGATTTTTGCCCCAGAAAACTCTGCTGAGCAAATTCAAGTTATGATCACTGAATTAATCTAATATAAGTATTGCATAGGGCACTTCGCGGCACCTATACTAACGGGCAAAATGAATATTTTGCCCGTTTTTTTATTTTTAAGTTTGTTACTACCTATACAAGCCCAAAGCTTTACTAGGAACCATGCAACCCCTTACCATGCTACTGAGCCCAAATGGCTAGCTTTAATTCGATATCAACATAAAATTTTATCTTATGAAAGCGAAGTAGACTCCCCTCAATACTTTTTGCATAAACAAGGAAAAACTAACCCTTGGCTTGAATATATTGAAACCAAAAAACAACTCACTGAATCACAAGAAATTATTTGTGAATTTCCTGCCAGAGCTATGCTCATGCACAGTTTAAATGAAATTAATAAACCTGATTTTAGTACCTGTAAAAAGTATTTAAATTTTAAAAATAAACTTAACTTAACTGCAGTTTCACTTATTTTTTCAGGATATTATATAAATAAACCTGCATCAGCTTTTGGTCATACTTTCTTCCGACTACGAAGTGCCGAAGGTCAAAAAAAAAATAATGACCTCTTAGATTTTGGTGTTGATTTTAACGCCAATGTCGACACCAACAACCCACTTATGTACGGAGTTAAAGGAATTCTAGGTGGTTTTAGTAGTAACTTTAAACTTATGCCTTATTATGCAAAAATTCGTGAATATAATGACATGGAAAATAGAGAATTATGGGATTATGAATTAAACTTTACTGATAAAGACTTAAAATTTTTTGTCGCTCACTTATTTGAAATGAATCGAGCTCTTTATGAATACTATTATTTTACTGAAAACTGCTCTTATCATGTTCTAAACTTTATTAATGCAATCAGACCAGACTGGCAGACTATGGCAAAGCTTGATAAATTTGTTCCCCCTGTGCAAACTATTCACGCCTTATATAATAAGCCTAACGTAGTAAAAAAAATAAAATACTTACCTGCCCAAAATAAAAAATTTTTTAAGCGCTATGACAGTTTTAATAAAAAAAATAAAAAATTTATTAAAAAGATAATTAAATCTGAAAACTTTGAATCTTTAAATGGTTTAGAGCCACAGTTACAAAATCTTATGCTTGATACTCTTAATGACTACTACGATTACAAATATGCCACGGCCTTACTTGATCAAAAACATGCTCAGCATAAATCTGCTGCCAAAAGAAAATACCTACTAAATGTCATGCGAAGTAAAAATAATATTCAATCGCAAAAATTAAACTTTGACAGCTACTACTCTCAAGCACCACATAATAGCCATAATACAAAAAGAATTAAGCTAGGGTATTTAAATAATAATCATCGTGATGGTGTTGATTTTGAAATGCGCTTTTCATTTCATGATTATATGGACAGGCAAATTGGTTTTATTCCTTTTTCGCGATCTGTACTTGGTCGGCTCAAATTAAAATATTTTGAGCATGAGAAAATAAAACTCGATGAATTTGCTATTGTTAACGTAGATTCTTTAAGACCACTACATGCTATTGAAAAAACTTTTAGTTGGAGGTTTGGTTTAGGTATCGCTGATAATCGTGTCTCTAAAAATCAAGAGCTTAACCCATATATGAATTTTTCATTAGGTGTTAGCCTTAGGTTTGGTGATTTTTTAGTAAGTAGTTTTATTAAAACTCAACAATCTTACCAAACTAAATTTCCTAGAGACTATACTGCCTCTATTGGCCCAGAGTTATTACTTATTTTTAATAACGATTTTATTGCATTTTCATCTGAATACGCTCGTTCACTTAATTTTAGTCCGATTAAGTCTTATCAAACTACGATAAATAATAAATTTCGCTTACACTTTTCTAAAAACACGAGCTTGTATCTTTCCCACGAATTTATTAGCCGCCAAAAACATACTTATATGGCTGGCACAGCTATTAATTTTTAATTTTTTATTTAGTATAAAAAGTTCAAGCTCATTTTTTGAATAAGATACAATACATTTTTTGCAATGACTGAATGAGTATCAAAGCCGTATAGACTATACAAATATTACTTTACGGAGGTAAGAAATGAAAAAAATATTAATTATTGGACTAATTACTCTAAGTTTTAGTGTGTTTGCAACTAGTATCAAAAGATCAACAACGGTTGAAATGACTCAAGAAGAAGTTCAACTCGCCATTCAATTAGCAAATACGTACGAAGTTGCTCTAGACATAAATGGCCCTTGCACAGCTACAAAATTTGAAATTTCAAGTGTTACTCGTGGCTTCAATCCTGCGACATGGACACTCAATGCTGGAGAAAATAGTTATGAATTACAAGATCATGAGATTTCCGAATTAGTATCTCTTTTTAACAGAATAAACCCTACACTCATTGTATTAAACTCAGTTCAAACTGAACAAAGAGTATATATAAGAGGTGCATCTTGTGGTTTTACACCAAATGATTGGACTGTTACATTTAATTAAATATAAAAAATCTAAACTAACTACTCGCTTATAAATAAAAAGCCTCAGAGATCTGAGGCTTTTTTTATTTTTATTTAATGTATACGTTTGAGCCTCGTGCCTACGGCACATCTCGGATGGATTAAAAATTAAATCTCGCACCGTCCAGGAGGACGGCGCGCAATTAATTTTTATTTAATGTATACGTTTGAGCCTCGTGC
>CALJPJ010000153.1 GCA_937980625.1 uncultured Bdellovibrionales bacterium | reverse complement strand
CTTTCATCGAGCTTATAATCGTATTCTGCTTCAGACTCGATATGAGCAAAATTATAGTTAAAATAAAAACCGTAGTTACCTTCTATGGCCGAACGTTTAAAAGTAATATAAGAAACCTTACCAAAAAAACCAGGTCTTTTTGCTGAAGTACTTTGTTTTCTTCCGAAGTTGAAATGTATTTTAATTTCTTGAGCACGCCCTTGCCATAATCCAGAACTGGCCTCTGTTTTTTCGATATACTTATATAAATACTCTGCCTCTAATGTACCAATACTATTTTTTGCGCGAAAAGCAAAGCCACCACCATAGTAATATGGAGATAACTTCTCAAAGTCGACCGTTAGGTTGGCAACTTGATAAAGTGGGAAGTCCTTTTTACCACCAATAATAATAAAGTTAATTCCATGACGAATCCACTTGGCATACCTAGCGTGGTAATTAAAAGGGTCAAAGTCAGTATCACCTAAATAAAGTGATACATTTGCCCGATCAACATTAAACTGGGCATACTCAACACCGGCAGATAGTATTTGGCTTTCAGTAATGTTAAATGTGTAGTCAAGAGTATACCGAAGTGTTGGTTTAAAAAGAAACTCACTAGGAGCTGCTGTTTGATTTGATTCAGCTCTTAAGTGAGAGTAACTGAGTCCAAAATCAATTTCATTAGCAAGTGAACTTGGGTGAGAAAGCAGTAAAAAGATCACTGTAAACAATAGTTTCACAAACTTAATTATGAACTACTTTTATGTGAATTTAAACATTTAGATATAGCTTCTGGGCTTTGGATATTACGCTGTAATATTATCTCTGGTACGTATTAACTCCTAGGAATAATATTCCTAGGTTTAAGTTTAAATATTAGTACTAAATGCTAGCTTAATATTCATAACCTGGGGTGCTTTTGTGATTGCCGATAAAACTTATTTTTTTAACAAATTAATTATGACTTGTTAGTGCTTTCAAATATCTTATCTGCTGAGTCAGCAACAAAACCTTGATAAATTTCACCATTGGGCATGGGGTAGCGTTTGGCAAACTCATAGTAACAACTTGGGATTTTAAAGGTTCCATCACTGAACTTAACATCAATTTCATTGGCCATTGTTGAGGACTGCTCTAAAAAAAGCTCTGGTGAGCCTTTAACTTCACCCCCACTTGCGTTCATGATAAATTCATTTTTTTTAAGAAATTCATTGAGCTCAGTTAAATCAGAGAATTTATCCAAACTATTAAAATAAACTGTGAAATGGTTGGCACAAAAACCAAAAGCATAGAGCCAAGCCCCATAAGGGCTTTCATTATATAATTTCTTGTATATAGAATAACTCTTTATCCAATGGGTGCCAGAGTAAGAGATACCGTAGTCATTTAAGACATCTGGTTTGAGATCCTTTGCAATACTATTGAAGACCTGTTGAAATTCATTAGAAAAATTTTCTGTCAATAGTTCACTAATAAATATTTTTGGCAAATTTTTATCTGCATGTTCATAGTGTTTAGCGTATAATTTTTTTGCTTCAAAGTGATAATCACCACACTCCTGATAGCCTAATTTTAAAAAAGTAGTTTGTAAGTGCTGTAAACCAAGTTTGGGATGTTTAAATGTTCTAAAGGCAACATGATCATTGAAAATTTCACCATTACAGTATTGGCTTAGTAAATTGTGTATTTTTTGTGCTGAATGGTTTAAAGTGATATATTGCTTCCATAAGTTATCAAATAAAATTTCAGAAGTAATAGTCATCACCAGTTGTTCCTAATAAATTCAACTCTCTTGCGGTTGGTGCCAAAATCTTTATAGCCGATACGTGAAGCAGATCTAATATGTACAGTTTTGTTTGGCTCATCAATCAAAAATTCAACATCATCAGTAAATCGAATAAATTTTGTTTTGGCCGTAAAGTGCAAATAATTGCCTTCATTTTTAATTAAGCTTGTCCTTGGCAAGTTATTCATAATAGAAGTTATATGTTTTTTTGTTTCTTCTAAATTAGTTTTAATTGAAAAAGGAGCAATTTTAGCATACTCAGTTTTTGACTGGCTAGATACGCAGTTGGGTTTGTCAGGGCATTGTTTGAGTTGATCCATAGAAAATCCTTGAGGTAGAGACACTAATAAAAATATAATGAAATTAAGCAAATCGTCACCTCGTGTTTGGGTTGATATATTAAAATAAGGTTAGCTATGTTTAGTTAAATTGCCAACTTTTAGAGAAGTTTTAACAGTAAATTTTAGAATTATACGCATTCATATTGCAGAAAGTCATAGTCTATGGTTTTTTATACTAAATATTACAAGCTAGAATTTTTATTACAAAGCGATATTGAATTTATTTTTTATTAAAACTATTATTGCCTATTGAATTGGAGCTGGTTTAGTGCTTATTTTTTGCATAATTTTATTGTTTGTATTTGTATATTTGCCTTTGCATATATATTTTCTTGAAACCAAATGGTTGCCTGGTTTGAGATTGTGGCTCAAAATTTTTTATAAGTTAGAAGTTAATGGCTTAGAAAATTTACCTAAATCTGGCTCCTATTTATTAGCCTGCAATCACTATAGTTTTTTAGATTGGTTAATTATCATGAAAGTGATTCCAAGGCCTGTGCACTTTATTATTTACTATGCATACTATAAAGCTTTTGGCTTAAATTTAATTTTGAAAAAAGTTAATGCAATACCAATTTCTGGTGGTCGCAAAAAACCTAAGCTTATCACTCAAGCCTTTTTAAAGGTGAGCGAAGATTTAAACAATAATAAAGTTGTGCTTATTTTTCCTGAAGGAGGAATCACTCGTGACGGTAAAATTCAAAAATTTCAAAAAGGGCTAATACATATTAAGAATAACAGTGATGTACCATTAATACCTATATCAATTGACGGGCTTTGGGGTAGTGCCTTTAGTTACTCAAGGCCTGGTTTGTTTGCAATGTCGAAGTTAATACCTAAGTTTAAGCGACGAAAAATTACAGTAACTATTCATTGTGAATTCAAAGATTATAAAGATCTAAATAAATTGAAAGAGATTATATTCTCTAAGGTAAATCACAAGAACAATGAATATATTTTAACTTGAAGATTCAAACTTCATTTTTTTGCAAATTAATATTTTTAATACAAGACAAATATTAGGATATGTCTTCGGATATTAATAAGTAATTATTTATATAATACTTAAAAAATACCAGTAAAAGTTTTATAGAAACTTTAGGTCTTAAAGTAAAACGAAATTAAACTGTTTCAGAATAAGACATTTTCTGTCAAAGCCTTTACTTGTAGCTGTTTTCACTGTTTTTTAAATTTCTTAAATATATTTTATGCTATAATTGTATAGGATGTTAACGAGTATGACTACGCCAAGAATTATCATAAGCTCAGTATAAGCTATCTAGAGAAAGGAAGGTGTGTAAGATGTCTACAAGTATTAAAGTCACATTGCCAGAAGAATTTAATCCTGATGAAAGAGCTTACTTTTATCAAAAACTATCTATTTTAAATTATTTTCTTTTACCTGGAACAAATGTGTTTCTTAAAGTTGAAAATAAAGATAATAATGGAGACAAACATTACAAACTTGAGATTAATTTTAATAAAACAGTGGTGAAGACATCGCTAGAGTCTAATGACTACCATAACGCCATCAAAAAAATGATGATATCTTTGCAAGACAAATTCACTGATATTCTTGATAGTGTAAACAACAGAGAAAAAAAAGAAAAAACAAATGATAGTTGTGAAAGCAAAAAAACTTACCACTAGTTAGAAATTATTAGTAAAGAATGATTCCAATCATCGGTGACAAGTATTGAGTCTTTCCATTTAGTCATGGCTACAGGTCGACCTATATTGCCGTTACGATTAATTTTTTGTTGATTTAAATCGACTAGTGTTTGTAACTTTCCATCACTTAAATAGGAGACCTTTTGACCATTTTTTCTAAAGCCATGAAGTGTTATAAGTAAACCAAAACTACCAAGCTCACCGCTTAAAATATTTGAGTCATAAAAAAGAAAATCAAGAGGAGCTGAATGGGCTGGAAGTTCATAAGTTGATCCAATAAAATTTGAACATTTTTTGTTAAAACTAGGGGTTTTACGTCCTTTTCCAAAGCAATAAGGCCAGCCATAATGTCCTTTTTTAGATAGAACATTAATTTCATCTACAGGGTAGTCTTCATCATTTAAGTTATATAATTGTAGATTTATATTGTCCCAATTGTTTTCTCCTTGCCATAAAATTTTTGTCTTAGGGTTTACAGCCATTGCCATAGAGTTTCTTAATCCATGACCTATAATCTGAAAATTTTTACTTAATGATCCATTGGCTTTAATTTTATACTTACGCACTAAAGCTGAGATTTTATCTTCATTGCAATAATTTTTATTAGTAAGTTTATTTTCACAGTGGTCAGATTGAGAGCCGACATTAACATACAAGTCATTATTAAAAACCTTTAATGAATTAACATAATGCCAACCTTTGTAAGGAATACCATTGATAACAGTGGAATACTTTCCTTTCTGGCCATTTAATTTAACTCTTATAACCTTACCAAGAGTAGTTATAAATGCATGTGGAACCTGTTGCGGACTTATCCATATAGAAATACCACTAGGGGATTGAATATTTGATAAGATGACCTTAATGTTGGGCTTATTGTTTTTATCAAACTGGATTTCAATTAAAGAGCCCTTACCTATGTGATCTCTGTCAAATAAATCTGTTCCTTTGTCGATGAGATATACTCGATCTTTATAGCTTGTAATATACCTTGGGAATTTTAAATCGGAAGTCACAAGTC
>CALJPJ010000152.1 GCA_937980625.1 uncultured Bdellovibrionales bacterium | reverse complement strand
AAGGTGCCATCGTGGTCCCCAATGAAGTCTGTGGCGAAATTGTAACAGACCAAGGCTCAATTAATTTATACTCACCCATAGATGGGAGTATTATTGAAACTAATTCTGCTACAACTGAAAATCCAAGCATCATTCATGATGATAACTACCATGATGGGTGGCTATTTAAAATAGAAGTTGATAATGTTGAAGACTTACGTCAACTCGAAGAAGAATTTGATATAGAGGACGAATAACCGATATTTAATCTCTCATTAATACCCACCACTAGACTAACAAATTACATATTGTAATTAAGCTTAGTTATGACTTAAGACTAAAACTATACACCCAATTGCTAAACTCTTATTAAAGTTATAAAATATTAGGCGTGAGTAATTACTTTAAACTAATAATTTATTTTTTTCTGTTTATATTGCTAAGCTCATGTCACTTATTTCAAAAAAAAAATAAATTTTCACAATCTATAAACTACAAAAAAAGAAGCTTAGCTAACCTATCTATAGAGGCTAATAACTCACTTCAAGCTCAGTGTGCTATTTCGATTTGCAAAAATCAAGGTCTATTAGCCCGAGAAAACTTAGCTGAAATTAAAAATAAGGTTTTTAAACCAGACAAAGAAACTATTCATAAACTAGCCAATCATTATCAAAAAGTCTTAGCAAATAAAACAAGGCTTAAAAAAGAATATTTAAGTCATTACCTTGATATAGATTTACGCAAGCAAATATACTTTGCAAATCAAAATACAAAAGCATTTTACAACCGATTGTTTTATCAATATACAGTATTTGATTTTGCAAAGTTAATATATCAAAATGACCGCCCAGCCTTCTCGCAAATTGTTTCTTATGATACAATTGGTTTCAAGAAACCAATTATCAACTTGTTCCAAGATTACCTAACCCCCCATTATATTCCAGATAAAATTAAAAAAGAAATTATCCATTTATTTCAACAAGGCTATTTGTTAAAAGAAATAGCTCGCTTCATCATAGTAGCCAACAAATATAACAACCTTGATTATATTTTATCGTATTTATATTACGATCAAAAAAAAGAATTAAGCCTTCAAGCTTCTGCCAAAGAAATAGAAGCTATGGTTAGGTATGCAAAGTTAAAAAATATTGACTATAGTATGGTCAGCTTTACAGAGTATAAAAAAATATTATTAAATAAAGAGTTTAACAGTAATACTTACTTAGGTGAAGTTGTTGACTACCTTTTTCTTAGCGGAATTATTTACAGTGAAAAACTTGAAACCAACGACTTATTTGAAAAAGAATTGTACCCTTTACTAGTCAACAAAGAAACACCACCAGAAACCTCTCTATTATTAGCAGCTCTCAATGACAACTTAAATAGTCCCTACTTTTCTTCTATAGCTAGAGAAGTGTTTACAAGTTACATGTCTAATATTATAACAACGGCTAGCTCAGAAGCTAAAATCAGAATCACCAAAGGTTATGTCGGTGACTTAAAAAAAATTATTAAACAAATTATTAATTTTAAAAACGATAACTTACAAAGTGAGTTTGAATCTTACATTGAAAACATTGACATTGAAGTCAATCCTAGTCGACCTGATATTTTAAATTTAATTACAAATAAGTTTGATGAAGAGATAAAAAAAGATAATAAAAAAATCTTATTAGCTGCTAATCAAAAATATCCATTTAAATCAACAATATTTCGTGACTTGACCAAAGACTATTTCAAAGTTCATCATGTAGATACAAGTAAAATGAGCAGTCAGAAAAAAAATAATTACGTACGCTCCCTTTATGAGAAAAATATTACTTCGAAATTATTGAACTTTGTTAGTAGCTATATTACAAACACAATGTCTGACCATGCTTATTTAAAAAAAATAAAAATAAGTTGGTCGACAGTAAGATCTTTAAAGTATGGGGTTGGAGTTATTGCTCATGAGCTAAGTCACCATGTCAAAAATTTCTTTGACCAAAAAGCCACTGGCAATCACACCTACACAAGTCAATTAGCTGAAGTTCCATATTGGAGCAAAGTAAACTGTATTAAAAACTGGCACAAAAATAAACCTGATCAACTGATCCGTAATAATCCAAAATATTTAACCGAAGATTCTGCAGATTATTTAACATCATTAATATTAAAAGAATTTGAAAAAAATAAAAGTTGGGTCGCCAATCCATTTTGCAGTATCATAACTCGAGTTCCGCTATATTATGAATCTAATTTTACAAGTTCATACCCTAGTAATTATCAATGGTCCGATGCCTTGCAAAATATACTATGGAATAGCCAAGAAACGGTAGACTTTTTAGAATCGCAAAAAAATGTACACTCAAATTATTTGTTTAGAGTTTTAAATGTACAATATCATACGGGTAAAGTTTTGCCAGAAAGCTGCTCAAAACTAATCAAGCAAGAGCAGTTATTTATGTGTCCCGAAAATTAATAAACTATATTAACAAATTGTAAGCTTGCAGTTTTACGAGCTTTGTACATGCAGGCTGTTTTGTACCAAAATAAAACCACTCCAAAAATTTTATATTTAAATTTACTAAATTATTCGCAAGTAACTAAAGCCCTCAGGTGGCACTAACTGTGCAATCTTATTACCAATAAACTAAATGAAAAAAGCGGAGAACAGTTTTGAAGCATTTTACAATCATATTTGTTTTATTATATTCAGTACTTAGCTTTTCAGCACAAGAATATGTTTTCTATGACAGCTGGGAAGGTGCTGAGCAGAGCCGACAATTTTTGTTTAATCAGCAGAAATTGGACAGTCGTGATGAAGAAAAACCAATTTTACCCCAAGATGCCCCAGAAGATTACCAACGTGTAAATAATATTCTTATAAAAGTAATGAACAGCTTCCGTAAACTTTACCCTTTAAAAACAGAAAACTTAAAAAACATCCCCCATCTCATCATTGTTAATAAAGACGTTCTTAATGCCTATGTAAATGTGAATTATTCCAAAAAATATTACTATATTATTATTACATCAGGCTCTTTAACAAAAAGTGACGAAACTATTGCTGGAATTCTTGCTCACGAGTTAGCTCATCTTTTAATTGAAGTTAAATCGAGTATACGTGAGGAAAGGTTACCTAAAACAATGTTTTACAATAGTCACAGCATAGTAGCTCCTAGACATAATGAAATCAGAGCTAGTGTCGAACTAACCGAAAAAGCTCAGCAATGGATGTTTTACTCAAATTACGTTGGTGGTTTTACTTTGGCTACTTTTGAAGCCATTACTTTTGACTCTTACCTCACAAACACAAGCCTATACCATCTTGAGTGGGAACATATTTACAAAAATAGTAAAAAACCTGAATGCCTGCAGTATCTAAAAAAATACCGTCATTTTTTAGACCTACATATAGAATATCAATCCTATGAAACACCTACGGTCCATCAACAGCTCATTCAACTTTACCCAGTAGTTAACCAACTAAAAAAAAGCTGCCTAAACTTTAAAGTTAATATTGTTGCAGAGCTTGGAAAATTAATTAATTTTGATGAAGAAAAAACATTTAATTACCTTGTCAGCCAAATGCTTAGTAAAAATTATAAAAAAGAATACTTAATGGAAATGATGACCTATTTTAAAAATTATAACCTTGGTGAAGCTACAATAAAAACTAATACTTTTGCTAAACAAAAAATGAGGATAATTGAACGATCAATGGACTTTAAAAATATCCGACATTATACACGTGAAGACTATGCTGATGAAGTGGCCATTAAAATTTTACATGACTTGAAAATACCCTATAAGAATTTATTTCGAGACCTAGCTAAAAAAGAAGCATCAACAGCTGACAAATGCGATACTCTTCCAACTGTAGAGCCAAGCTATGGACTATTAAGCTCCATCCATCATGAGCCATGTTGGAGGTTTTGGCGAGCAGGCAAAGTGCACAAAGCGACAGTAAAAGATAATACTAACTAGCCTCACTGGATTCTTTGGGTAAATCATTAAATGCAATGCTCGAGTATTCTTTACCATCATACCTAAAAAAACGCCCTTCCTTATCCATGACTGTGGCCAAATTTACTGGCCGCTTCCAAATGTTTTGAATATTTTTTAATGTGTGGTTCATATAGTCGGGCTGCAACTCAACGCCCTCAAACATATGAGCTAA
The DNA here is from genome assembly GCA_937980625.1 of uncultured Bdellovibrionales bacterium. GTDB lineage: Bacteria > Bdellovibrionota > Bdellovibrionia > Bdellovibrionales > UBA1609 > JAHDIR01. Next base: position 3,935 of record CALJPJ010000152.1, on the reverse strand, counting down.
TAACAACTCGCCTCTATTTTCAAAGTTTGCATCTACAATTTTAATAACAGGTTGCCCAAAGTTTGTTAATTGAAACAACAGTTGCTTTTTAATAGCTGGAAAATCGCGAGTATTAATTTCAAATTTATTAGTTTTTTTATTAAACTGATATACAAATAATTTATTTTCTACACAAAAGTCTTCTGTTAAAAACTCATCAATGAAAGTAACATCATTGTAATCACGTCTCACCTGAAAAATTTTTTCTCTACCTTTCATAGCCTTAGTGTTCCAATTTTTTTTAGCTGCCAAGTCGTTACAATCAGACCACTCAAGCCCATGCTGACCTTTATTCCAACGATCCTCTATGTTTCTCATGAGTTCAATACCAATTTTATATGGATTAAACCCACCTGGAGCCATTGCCATTGTCCCACTATGTCTATCTGCAAAGTCTATAATTTCAGAGTCATCCATTATCTTTTCGGTCATTAGTTTAGAGTGCCAATAAGAGGCCCAACCTTCATTCATTATTTTAGTCATCCCTTGAGGAACAAAGTAATACGACTCTTCTCTAATAATAGATAATACATCTTGTTGCCATGACTCTAATGGAGCATTGTGAATTAAAAAAAGTAATACATCCTGTTCTGGCCTTGATGGAAATATAGATTTTTCAACCTTAGCTTCTGCTTTTGAGCCCATAGGGTTTATAAAAGACTCCATATATTCTTTATTCACTGTAAACTTTGTTTCACTTTCTTGCGATAAATTTAAGCCATTGACCATATTTGGTTTTTCAATAATTTGTGGCTTATTCGTATATGGAGCAAAACGGTCAATTAAATTTTCAATACTTAAACATTTATCAATGAAATCCTCTACAACATCAACTCCATACCTGTCCATATAACGACGAATACGAGTGGCATGATTTGCCATTGCATCAACCATTTTACGGTTTGTTTTAGAAAACCATTTATTGTTTTTAAAAAAGTCACAATGCCCATACACATGAGCCATAACTAACTTTTGATCTATAAATTCGTTACCTTCCATCAAGTAGGCATAGCAAGGGTCAGTGTTAATAACTAACTCATATATCTTAGATAAACCATACTCATAACCTTTAGATAGTTTTTCGTACTCCATACCAAACTTCCAATGTGGATACCTGGTTGGGAAGCCACCTCGAGCTGCTATTGAGTTAAGTTCTTTGTAAGTTACAAGCTCAAAAATTGTATCAAAAAAATCCAGGCCTGCATCAGCAGCAATTTTACATATTTTTTTGCGTTCAGCTTCTAATTCAGAACCAATATTAGCCATTTACTTTCCCTTACCTAAGAAGTCTTTAATTGAGTGAATAATTTTATCTTTATTTTCAATTCGACTAAGTGTTAAACGATCATCACCAGGAAGATGCTTTTCTAAGTCTTTATAAAATTGACCACTACCATATTTACTTTCCACTTGCCCATAACCAAACATATTTACTCTTGGTAAAAAATACTCCTTTAATAGGTTAATACAAAACCGAGTATCGTCTCCACTCCAATTATCACCATCACTAAAATGAAATGGATAAATATTCCATTCATTAGCTGGATAGTCTTGCTCAATAATTTTTTTACAATATTTATAAGCTGAGCTTATTAAAGTTCCACCAGACTCACTTGTAGAAAAAAATGTTTCTTCATCCACCTCTCTTGCCGCAGCATCATGAATGATAAATCTTGTTTCTAATCCTTTATAGTTTTTTGTTAACCATGTATTTATCCAAAAACTTTCTAGACGAACAATTTCTTTTTGCTCATCACCCATTGAGCCTGACACATCCATCATATAAATTACAACAGCCTTCGTATGTGGCTTTATTACAGGTTTTTGAGTCAGATACCTCATGTCCCTACGTATAGGTACAATAATCGGATTTTCAGGGTCATAAGCTCCACTGGCAATATTTCTTTTTAAAGCTTCTTTATAAGAGTTTTTAAATACACGCAAACCAGAAGGCCCGACAAAGTTTCTACCAGAATAGCGATTTTTTTCTGTATGTATATTACTGCTGCCCTTTGGTTCAATTTTAGGTAACTCTAAAGCTTCTCCTAATATTTCAGCTAGCTCATCTAATGAGACATCAACCTCTAAACTATGTTCTCCTGGAGAGTCTCCAGCCTCACCTTTCCCTGGCTGGGCTTTTCCATCGACACTATCACCAGGCTGTCCTTGACCTTGACCAACACCGCCTTTATCTTTTTTTCCATATTTAAAGCGTGGAATATCTACTGAAGGGACTGGAATTTTAACAAAATCCTTCTCCCTTTTTCCGATCATTTCTCCGTGAGTCACATACTTTTTAAAGTTCTGCTTAATGCGCCCTCGAATAATATCATGAAACCTTTTTTGATCACGTAAAATTGACATATTATTTTTTCTCTTTCACGTCTCCGCGAGCAAATACACTGGCTACATAATGAAGAACGTCTGTGGCAGACACTTCATCATAGCCAAAGTCTTTAATTAATCTAGTTTTAACAATATCTATTTTTTCCTGAGTATCTTTGTCAGCTACTGACGAGACCAACGAAGTTAGTTTTATACTATCCTTTTGATCTTCAAACATTTTGCGCTCTAAAGCTTTATGTAGTCTTTCGTTTGTTCTGTAATCAAACTTTTTACCATCTAATGATAAAGCACCGATGTAATTCATAATCTCTCTTCTAAAGTCATCTTTTCTTGACTCTGGAATTTCAATTTTTTCTTCGATACTTCTCATTAGCCTCTCATCTGGCTCTTCATCCTTACCAGTAAATTGATTTTTAACTTTCTCTCTTTGAGTATAGGCCCTCAAGTTATCTATGTAGTTTGCACACAACCTTGTCATCGCTCCTTCATCAGCACTAATTGCCCTTTGGACCTCTGCTTTAATAATTTCTTCGTACTCTTGCCTAACTATACCTAAAAGCTCTCTGTAATCTGCTTTTTGCTCCTCGTTAGATAAAAGAGAATGGTTTTTTAAACCTGACTCTAGTTCATTTAAAACCATAAAAGGATTTACCGAACCTCTATTGTTTTGCTGAGCCATAACAATGGCATTAGAAATTTTATCTTGGATATACCTTGGTGACATACCATCAAGACCTTCACGAACTGACTCTTTCCTGAGTTCTTTAACATTATCTTCTGTATAGCCTGGTAAATTTCTTCCATCATATAATTTTAGTTTTTGTAACCTTGATAAGTTTGCCTTTTTAGGTTTTTCTAAACGAGTTAAGATCGCCCACATAGCTGCCATTTCAATAGTATGCGGAGCTATGCTCACACCTCGCAAACGTCTTGAGTTAAAGTCTTTTTCATAAATTTGAATTTCTTTATCTAGCTTAGTAATATAAGGAATATCAATTTTTACAGTTCTATCACGCAAAGCTTCCATAAATTCATTATCTTGTAATTTTCTATACTCTGGCTCATTAGTATGGCCAATAATTACCTCATCAATATGAGTTTGAGCGAATTTTTTTGGTTTAACAGTATGCTCCTGCGAGGCTCCTAATAGATCGTACAAAAAGGCCACATCTAATTTTAAAACCTCAACAAACTCAACCATTCCCCGATTAGCTACGTTAAACTCTCCATCAAAGTTAAACGCTCTTGGGTCTGAATCTGAACCATACTCAGCAATTTTACGATAATTTAAGTCACCAGTTAGCTCTGTACTATCTTGGTTTTTTTCATCCTTAGGCTGGAAGGTACCAATGCCTATTCTATCGGCTTCGCTTAATACTAGCCTCTTAACTCGCACATGTTTAAAAACTTGAGTAACATCGCCATGGAATTTTTCTAAAAGCTTAGAAAATATATACCGACTCGGAGGGCATAGCTCACCTTTTATGGCTAACCTAAATTCATCTTTAGAACTTCGGTTTAGTTCTTCGCAAAGTTTACTTCGCATGTCT
>CALJPJ010000151.1 GCA_937980625.1 uncultured Bdellovibrionales bacterium | reverse complement strand
CTCATCATAGTCTTAAATATTGATGCATAAACAGAGGCATTTAAATCAGGGCTTTTATTCTTGCCCATCCTATGAATTTGGTGAGTATACCATATTATTTCTAACGGAAATAACTTATCTATTTTTTTTACTCCAGAGGTTAATGTTATATTTTTGTTTTTCACTGGGTGCCCTTGTAAAAATTTATTACACAAATTTGGATACAAAGCCAATGGCCTGGCTATACCTATAAAATCAAGTTCATTATTATTTAAGACTTTCTCTAAAAAAGATAAAGTTCTAAAACCTCCAGTGACCATCAAAGGACAACGGATAACCTTCTTAATCTCTTTGGTGTAGTCTAAAAAATATGCTTCTCGCTTGAGTGTGCTTTTTCTAGATCCCATCATTACAGGAGCCTCATATGAGCCACCAGACACTTCAATCATATCAATACCTAGACCAGATAATTTTTCAGCTACAGCTAATGCCTCTTTATTTGAAAAACCACCTTTTGAAAAATCAGCTGAATTAATTTTAACACCCACAGGATATTTATCCCCAACTGCCTTACGTATTTCTGTATAAACCTCTTTTAAAAAACGCATTCTGTTATCTAAAGAGCCACCAAACTGATCTGTCCTCTGATTATGTTGTGGAGATAAGAACTGACTCACCAAATACCCATGCGCCCCATGAATTTGCACACCATGAAACCCACATTGTTTAGCCACTTTGGCAGCATACGCAAAACGATGTATAATCTCACTAATTTCATTTATATTTAACTCTCTAGGAGTGTTAAATCCAGCTTTTAAAGATTTTGCCAGTGGAATTGCTGATGGACCTACAGGCAATTTATTTAAAAATTTCGGCGACTGCTTACCAGGATGATTTAATTGTAACCAAAGCTTAGCATTTGTTCCTTCAACCGAGCTAGCCCACTGTTGTAAGGCAGAGATATTGTCCATACCTTTTTCAATTACTACATTATTAGGCTCTCCTAAATGCTTAGAATCAACCATTACATTCCCAGATATTAAAAGACCTGCGCCACCTTTAGCCCACATTTTATAAGCATTTACAAACTCAACGCCTGGGCTTAAGCTTTTTGCCATATTCTCACTCATAGCTGGCTTAACTAAACGATTAAAAATTTTTTCACCACAAGGAAGAGTCATGGGTAATTTTAAATAAGACATTTTCTAGTCCTTTATGAAAACAATTAGTATTTAAGTAAGTTTGGCATATAAAAAAAGCCATATCAATTTTTGATATGGCTTTAAACTTTCTTGAATATAAAAAAATAAAATTTACTTTATTTACTCTTCTGTAGCTTACAAGATATTTTTGGAAAAGAATTTACCGTCTTACCTGCTGTCACCGAAGATAACTCATTAAAATCGGTAGATATAAATGCTAAAAATTCAGAGTCATTTGAATCTTCAACCGTTAAGCTAATAAAGCTTAATGTATCTTCAGTGTTTCCTGTATCAATGTCTAAAACACAAGAAAAAGAACCAACGCTCACTGTTACAAACTGAATATCTTCAGACGGAGTAAAAGTAAATGTTTTGTCAGCTCGCTCTCTAGTTTCAAAGTTCATAATTGAAAGATCATAACTAGTCATTGCAAAAACATTTGATGACATAAATAGTAATATAAATAGTATTTTCTTCATCAGAAAGGTCTCCAATTGATAAATATATGGTTGAATTATGAAAATTATTTAACTTTTAAGAATAAGTAAAGTCACAGCTTCCTAATTTGTAGTTATTACTATCAACAAACTACAAGTTTGCTTTTTAGTTAAAAAGATTTCAAAACAAAAAGTAAATTTAAGAAAGTTTAATTATTTAACTTTACATCTTATGAAAAAATTAACTTTTTTATTTTTGTAATTGAAACGCAACAGACCAAGGCCTCTTTCGATATGTTTCCTTCCATTCTTCTTTAAAGCCTGGTGCATTAGTATCTTGAGCTACTGGCTCATCAAAATCACTAATAGTAAAACCAGCACTTTTAAAGCTTTTCCAGTACTGGCTTAAGGGGCGATGGAAATAAATAAAGTCAGACTCAAACGGCCCCCAACGTTCGGTGAGTTTATTTTGATCAAAATAATTTTTATCACTAGGAAGGTCACCATTACTCGGGTGAACTAAAATACATATAGCTCGACCTCTCGGCTTTAATACACGATAAAAATTTTTCATTGCTCCATCAAGATCAGGAAGGTCCATTAATACGTAATTCGAAATTATAATATCCATAGACTCATCTTTAACTGTTTGTAATTCTGAAGCAGAGTCAACACGAAAAGAAACATCAAGCTGCCGACCTTGAATTAACTTTTCAGACTCTTCAATCATTTTTCTTGAAATATCAACTCCAGTTACTATGGCCGACTTCTCAGCCATTAAAGCTGACAAATAACCTGTTCCGCAACCTGCATCTAACACATTTTTACCGGATACATCGCCTGCAAACTTCCATAAAACAGGATCTGAATTAAACCGTCTATTATTATCTCCATTTTTGCCAACCCACTCAGCCCATTTATTTGCTTTTTCGTCCCAACAATCTATTATATCTTGCATAACAACCCTCTCAATTTTTATAATGTATACATAAAATTATTACCTAGTCATAAAAATAAAATTAAACATTAATTTTTAATTAAAATATATCATTTCATATTATTAAGTAAATTAACATTCAACTTAATTTGTAATAATATCTTTTCTTTTAAGTCATTTTTTCAATTCTAGTTCAATATTTTTATATAACATCTAATTCAAAATTTATTGACTTCATTTCATAAATTAATTTTAATTAGGTTTATGAATAATATGGCAGTTGTAGATATTGGCTCTAATGCTATTCGCTTATCATTTGGCCAATATGGTTTAATAAATGAAAACTATGTAAAACGTTACCCT
>CALJPJ010000150.1 GCA_937980625.1 uncultured Bdellovibrionales bacterium | reverse complement strand
ATAAGTGCGTCCATTATTAAGGGCGTAAAACATTCTGTTTTCAGATGTAATCATTTGTTCTGTCGAAGACTCTAAGCAAGAAGCATTAACTCTGGCAAATCGATTAGACATTTGATTACAAGATTGAATTAAGAAATGAATTTGTTTCTGAAATATACTTTTTTCACTAGTATTTTTTAAGATTAAAATAGGCTTTTTTACAACAAGTGATAGCCGTTTGAAGTTTTGTTTTGTTTTTTTATACCCTTTGTCAGCTTTACTTTTGTTTACAATACAAGTTTTCCCATTTTCCCAACCATAGCCATCACCATCAGGATCACTAGAGTTAGATAAGCAAAGAGGTCTAATTTGATTATAAGCTAAACGTACTCTTTTTTCAGTAGCATGAGCTAGTTTTTGGTTAATTTGAATACATTTTAAAACAGCATTGGTAACAATTCTATTATGTTGTCCCATTTCTGTTCGACAAGATTGTACAACCTTTTCTAAGTGACTTTTTAGTAACTGTTCATTGCTTGGTGCAGCAACAACTACACTTGTTAATAATGTAATTGATAGGTTTATTAAGACTGATTTTAAGGTTAAGATTTTCATTATTTTCTCCCTAATAATTAAAATTTACTTGTTAGGTAAAAGTAACATATTGAGAAAGAACAGCTAGTAAATTTTTAAATTTCTGGTGTCAGATTAGGTTGGTTAAAGGCTAGGATCTAGTGTCATTTTGGGTTAGCAATTAAGTTGGGGCCAAAAAATCTTATAAATAATGTTTCTTTTGGAGTTGTTTAATAGTTGTACTGTAATTAATAAGTTTTAACTCTTGCTCTGAAATAATTTTTTGCATTTTAGTAAGTCTCAATTCATATTTTTGTAAAACAGTATTTTGTCTATCAATAAGGGCCTGAATTTTAGTTTCTTGAAATCCTTTTTCTGTGACTTTGGTGTTTAGTCTAGAGAACTTATTAATAACCCCTTGCAAGCTTGATTTAACTGCAGATTCTAAACGCTGAATATTTCGCTGTGATTTAGAAAATAAATCTTTCATTGCGCTTTCAAGTTTTGGTATACGCAGCTCATTAGCTTTTTGCTTATTTTTTAACTCAGTCACTTTTTGATTTAAAATTTTAATTTGATAAGATAAATCCTGAACTAAAAGCTCCGGAGATTCGTTTTTTTTATTTATAAAAGGTTGAATAGACAGTTGCTCTTGAAATAAGTCTTTATTGAGTTGCCTGGGCATATTTAAGACCTCCTGATGTTAAATTCGCTTAATTTTACCACAGGCTGCGTAAAAATGTACAGAAAGTCTTATTTTTTTAGGTATTTACAATTATTTGATAGACGAACTGGGTTAAATTTATTTTACTTATTATATGGCAAATATAGGTTCATTTCTTAAGCACTTAAAATATACCTCTGAAAAAACAACAAATGAGCTTTTATTTTTAAAAAATTTTTTTAGTTTGTATGGTTTTGACCCTAATCAATTAATAAATAGCTCAGTCTTTATGAGCTTAGTAAACTTTATTCATCAAAATTCAATCATATATAATAAGAAAGAAGCTGTATTTGAACAGCTTAAATTACAGCTGATGCAGTTTTATAAAAAGCACCCTTTAGATATTAGTTTGGCTGATATTAAAAAGTCATTGGACAGACAAGTTATTGATATAGAAGATCCCATAGAGCTCATGACTGTGGTCAGTAAACATATTAAAAAGAGCAAAGCTAATGATGGCAAAAAAGTGAAGCTAAAATCTTTAGCGAGTAAACAAGTAATGGCTTTAATTCTTGATAGTCAATCACGATTAGAGGTTCGTATTTATTCAAGCCGGGCCAAAATTATAAAAGGCTCAATTAGTTCGTTGAACCCGATTTCTCATTTATTCTATAATTCGTTTATGGAGCTTCAGCCAGGTCCGTTTCAACGGCTTTATGTCAATGAAACTTACTTTGCCTTTAAAATATTTGAAACCAAAGTAGTTGGCCATGCTATAAAATTTAAAAACTTTGGAATAAAAGATAAAATATCTCAACTTTTGAATTCAAACTGTTCATTATTTTATCCACTTAAGAGTATTGAAAAACATTATATTGATTTGTCATCAGACCCCTTTTATAGCGATTTATGTACTAATATCGATAAAGCCATTGATTCACTTAAGCTCAAGCAGCCAGAAGCTATAGTTTTTTCTAAAAAAGCGATAAAACAGGCTTATTTAGCATTAAAATATGTATTTGATGATGACAACTACCTCAAGTATAAACTATTAGAGTTAGAACGAACAATACAAGCGGAAGTACAATGGGTCAGTCAAAATCAAATACAACCACTAAGTTAATTAGGCTTAATAAATTTATTGCACAATCTGGAGTTACAAGCCGTCGTAAAGCTGATGAGCTGATCGATGCTGGGTCTGTTAAAATTAACGGCAAAACAACTTATGAGTTAGGTATACAAATTGATCCTTATACTGATAAAGTGACTGTTAAAGGTAAGCCTATACAAAATACGACGAGTAAGGTTTATTTTATTTTTAACAAGCCAAAGCATGTTTTAACTACGATGAGTGATCCTGAAGGACGACCTTGTGTCGCCGATTTTTTTAAAAAAGTTAAAAATAAGAGGTTATTCCCAGTTGGACGACTCGATTGGGACACTGAAGGCTTATTACTACTTACTAACGATGGTGCTTTTTCTCAAAGAATAACTCACCCAAGCTCTGAAATTCCTAAAATATATTTAGCGAAATTGAGTGGCTCTCCGACTCGAGAACAGCTAAATAAACTAGAAAAAGGAGTGAGTATTGTAGGTGGACGAGTAAAAGCCGTGTTTGCTGAAAAAATTAAATCTCAAACATCTAAAAAATATGATTGGGTTAGGATAGCAATCACTGAAGGTAAAAATCGCCAAGTTAAAAAAATGTTTGAAAAAATTGGTTTTGATGTACGTAAATTAAAACGAGTTTCTATTGGGCAATTAAAATTATCAAATTTAAAATCTGGAACCTACGCTCAACTAAACGAGTTTCAAATCAAAAAACTATTTGTACCTATTAAGTTGGTAAACAAAAAATCTAAGGTAAAATTTAAAGCTAAAAGTAGCTCTGGAGCAAAGGATACAAGCTCTAAAAAAGTCAGTACTAAAAATACAAAGAAAAAAGTAAGAAGAAAAAAATCTATAAGTAAAAAAGCACAAGCTTATAAAAGTAAAAAAAAATAGATTAGGTATAGCTATTTATTTTTTAACTTAATCTTTGAGCACTATATTTAGTCTATCTTCAAATTTATTTGCATCTTCAAAACCAATTAAGGTCTGCTCTTCTAGATAAGTACCGTCTGGTTTATAAAATACAACATGTGGTAGTCCTAAAATATTATATTTCTTTCGTAGGCGTTTATA
>CALJPJ010000149.1 GCA_937980625.1 uncultured Bdellovibrionales bacterium | reverse complement strand
TTTATTGTTTAAAATAAAACTCCAAATGTGAGTGCTAAGCCTTGATTTTTAGCAGAAATATCATCATCTTTGCTAATATCCATTAAGCCCATACTATAACCAAGATCGATACTAAAATTAGTAGCACCAGGAAAGGTCATGCCTAAGCCAATTTGTGCCATAATATCAAAGTCTTTAAAGTCATCATCTGCATTTTTAGTTTTTGAATTAATCAAGATGCTTGGGTCAAGGTTACCTCGCATATAAAAACCTGCATTAGATCCAGATATATAGTATTTCGCACCTAAAACTAAGCTTAAATAATCTAGTTGAAACTCAGAGGTTACATTTGTGTGTTCAATTTCTGATTTAAGCATTAAATAATTAATACCAACTAAATAGTTTAAGCCTTGTCCAACTTCTGCAATTACTCCGAGCTTAACTCCTGGTTTTGCATCAGTATCGGCATCTCCTCCCAAGTTGAAGTAGGTAACACCCAAGTTCACTGATGTTTGAAGATGATTTAATGGGCTATAAAGGTATTTTTCTTGTTTAGGAGTGGAGTCCTTTTCCATTCCTGTTTGCGCAAAAGAATTAAAACCAAAAAGGCTAATAACTAATAGGGGCAATAATTTCATATTTTTTTCTCCTTAGTTTGAGATATGCCGTAGGCATGAGGCTCAAACGATATATGTAAACTAAAATTAATAACGAGCCATCCCCAATGGATGGCGCGGTGTTAATTTTAAACAATTTGAGATATGCCGTAGGCATGAGGCTCAAACGATATATGTAAACTAAAATTTATACCTATCCCAATATCTAAGTGTAATTTATATTACTAATATAAGTTTGGTCAAACTTATTGAAAGGTAAACTCTGTAGTTCCTAGATCGCTTGTGAGAATAAATTTAGCTTGCCCTGAAGCAAAAGCTTCATTGTCTGGAATTGGAAACTTGACACTATATGCTTTTGAAAAGCGTGTCATTCCTGGGAATAGGCTTGTAATTTGTGATGGTTTATAGGGGGCTGTAGTGGTAATGCCTGCAAAGCGTTGCCCATTAACTTCAAGGTACGTTCTCCAAATAGAATCATCACCCTTTTTAAGGTCATTATTTTTAGTGTTTGGAGTGTAGAGCATAATAATAAAGCTAGTATGTTTTGAAAGGTCTTCTTCTTGAAGTTGACTAGCCTCCTCTACTTTATGGCTTGGCCACTGCTGTAAAAAAGCTAACTTTTGGTCTTTTAGGCTATAAATTATAGGTGATAAATGAGTGACGCTGACTTGGTAGACATTTGAAATCCCAGAGTATTTTTTTTCATGACGTGAGTGTTTTAAAACTGTTTGCTGATAGTCATATTGCTGATCAAACTTTGCAGACTGTGTAACACAAGCAGACGTTTGCATTAAAAAAAAGATTGAGAGAATTAATTTTTTCATAATAAACCTTAAATAGTTGAGTTAATGAATCTGGTTAAATCTTTAATAACCTGCTCTTGTTCGATATCATTGAAAATTTCATGCATACTATTTTTATATAAAATTAATTCTTTCTGATCTTGTTCAAGCTTGTCAAAAAACCTTTGAGTTTCTGCTGAATCAACAACTTGGTCATTTTCAGACACTTGAAAAAGAATGGGTAAATTAATTTTTTTATTTTTGTTAAATATAATTTCAAAGCTTTCAAGTAAACCACTGTAAGTTCGGGCATTAATTTTATTGTGTCTTAGTGAGTCTTTTTTATAATCTTCCAGTTGTTCGGGTATCTGTGAAAGGCCTTCATAAGTAATATCATTGTTGAGTGTGAGTCGTGGTAGGTATTTATTAGCAAACTGAGCTAGAGACTCTTTAGAAGCCGAAGGGGCTTGTTTAATTCCTAGAGCTGGTGAACTTAAGCTAATCCCAGCAACAGGTTTTGGTTTTTGTTCAACATAACTTCTTAATGTAATTGCTCCGCCCATAGAATGGCCGACTAAGAAAATTGGCAATTTGTTAAACTTTTCAAGATTGGAAAAGTATTTAAAAACTTTTTTAAAGTCAGTGCAATGCTCTTTAAAGTTAGATACGAAACCTCTTTGACCAAATGATCTTCCATGTCCTCTTAAGTCCCAGGCAAAAACTTGGATATTATTTTGAGTGATAGTATTAGCAAAGTTATTATAGCTGCCAGAGTGTTCGCCAATTCCATGGGTAAGAAATAAAGTTGCCACTGGCTTTTTGCATGGCCACATTTGATAAAAAATTTCTTTATCAGGTTCTAGTGTAAAGTAGTTTTCGTAAGAAACAGACATGATCTATAGTTTATTTTTTACTTGCTTGGAAAGTCAATGTTGTAGTGAATCCCAACTGAGTTTTTTCTTTTTAATGCACTTTCAATAGTTAGACTTGCGACTAGTGCAATATTACGAAGCTCAATAATATCAGGGTGTAACTTAAAGTTAGAGTAGTACTCAGAGATTTCGTTATTAATATTGTCCATACGATGTTTTGCTCTCTCAAGACGGCGGTTGGATCTGACAATACCGACGTAGTTCCACATTAAATGTCTAATTTCTTCCCACATATGCTTAATAACGATCATTTCATCTTGATTTTGGAGTTGATAATATGTCCAAGTCGGCACTTCTTTTGTATTTATTGAGAGTTTGTCTAAATTATTTTTAATATGCTGCGAAGTATTATGGGAAAAGGCTAGGCACTCTAGTAGTGAATTCGAAGCTAGTCGATTTGCACCATGAAGTCCAGTGTGGGCGCTCTCACCAATTGCGTATAGGCGATGAATTGAACTTTCACCATTTAAGTCGGTATTT
>CALJPJ010000148.1 GCA_937980625.1 uncultured Bdellovibrionales bacterium | reverse complement strand
ACGGCAATGTTAGCTATGTCGAATCAAAATTCCCAAAGGGTATTAAGTTTACTAGGTTAATAAACATTTAAAAAAGGTTGTTGGGTAAAAAGCTTCTTGGAAACAAGAAGCTTTTTTTTTATTCTGCAATAAGTAGATGATTTATCCAGTTTTTTTAAGCTTCAAGAAAACTTAATATTCGATTTAAATTATTAATTCACAGAATGAGAATAATTTTTGCTGGCCCTTTTAAAAAAACGAATTGAATAATTAACAGGTTTTAAAATTAAATCTAATAATGATACGGTGAAGGCGTTAAGTTTATATACAAAGAGTTATACTTTGTAAGGCTAGAAGATAAGAGTATCATTTTAAGTTAACAACAATTGTTCTATTTAAGTTTTTTTAAAAAATAATCAAAAAAAAATATTTCTAATAAGTAAATTATTTCAAGTACAAGATGCGGCGCATAAAATAAAACCTAGACCAAGGCCTAAAGTTTCCTGGACCTTGGCCGAGACGTTATTTGAAAGCAGATGATTTACTAGGGCATACCGTTTCAACAGTTACGCGGCGAAACCATTTACTCTACTAATTATCAAAAAAATTAATAACTTTTTTACGTGATGGCAGAACGTATATGTACGGGTTTGTCTTAGTTATAGGTACGTAAAATAAAAAGGAGAGAGTAATGGGTTTAAGAATAAGTACAAATGTAGCGTCAGTAAATGCACAAAGAAATTTATCAGTGCAACAAAAAAACTTATCACATGCACAAGCTTCAATTTCATCAGGAAAGCGAATAGTAACGTCTGCAGATGATGCTGCCGGACATGCTATATCGGAAAATATAAGGGCACAAATGGCAGGTGTGAATAAAGCAAAAGATAATGCATTCAATGCGCAGTCAATGTTTCAAATTGGTGAAGGTGCAATGAATGAAGTTAATAATATTTTAGTTAGAGTGAGAGAGCTAGGTATCCAAAGTGCTAGTGACAATGTGAGTGATACAGAAAGAGCATTAATTGATACTGAAGTTCAACAGCTATTAGAAGAATCAGATCGTATAGCAAAATCAACCAGATTTGGTAATTTAAGTATTTTAGACGGTGGAATCGAAGACATGGAATTTCATGTTGGTCCATACGGTACAGATGAAAATATAATTAGAGTAGAAGTAGACGCAGATGCAACTACTGAAGGTTTAGGAACAGATAGTATATCACTTGCAGATAAGGAAGGTTCAAAAGAATCTCTTGAAAGTGTAGATGCAGCTTTAGAAAAGTTAGCATCCATGCGCGCAAACTTTGGCGCTGTTCAAAGTCGATTGCAAAGAACTGTGTCTAACTTAGAAAATCAAAATGTAAACCTTGCGGCTGCGAAATCTAGAATCAGTGATGCAGATATAGCAGAAGAGTCAGCAAAAATGGCTTCAGCGAATATCCTACAACAAGCAGGAATATCTATCTTATCGCAAGCCAATCAAAATGGTGCTGCAGCTCTAAGATTAATTGGATAATAATTTAAAAGTTAATGAGTAACTCTATACTCTTAAACCCAACCCAGCCAGAAGACAATGTATTGTCTTCTGGTTTTTTATATTAGAGACCTAGTGTTAAAGTTTAAAAAATAGAATTAAACTATAAAGATCTAGATTCAATCAGACGACTGTAAAAATGAGTCACGATCAGACCTGACGTTTTTAAATTCGAAGTTATATCTGTGTACAAAGTCTTTCTTTTATAATTTGAAAAATATAAACATAGTCATTTTTTATTCCATAATGTACCAGGCTATGAAATTAAATATCATGATTTATCTTTTGCTTTGTAAGTATTCAAAAAAATGTAGTTCCAACTTTGGGTGTTATTTCCCTGGTCGGCCCTTCGCTGCGCTCAGGACGACAAAGGGGAGTGTTGACCATTATTTTAATTCAAGCTATCAGATTTGATTGTAACTTATTTTCAAAAATAAGTCTTATTTAAAATTTTAAAAAAATTACTTATCTAGTATTTTCTTGTGAATATTTAAAACGTTTTCAATTAATTCCATTTTTTTTAAGACTTGATTACGGTTTTTATTTTTTTTACTAATTTTTAATAAAATATATCTAGAGTCACTAACTAATTTAAAGCCATTTTTTACTTCTGATCTGTGTAAGGCAAATAGCGAATCATATTGTGCTTTAAAATAATAGAATTGCTGATTAGTCTTGTGTGACTTTATCCCTTTTTCAATTCTTTTAAATTCGTTATCAAAAAATACTATTTGCTGTCCTAAAAATGAGTTATTGCTGTTTATAGCCTTAATTTTTTCTTCATCAGAATTCATTTTAAAGATTTGTTCTGCTGAGTACACTTTTGTTAGTTTTACTTTAGCATTTAAACTAGAGATTGAAAATGTTAATAAAATGAGTATGAAAAAATTAGCCCTTAAATTTATTAACTTAAATGTGTTGCAAACATAATATTTAATCATTTTTATCTCCTTGAGATTATAATTTAAAAATTTTTACTCATTTTAAGTTAGATTTTAGCCGGTGTTACTATTGATAAGCTTGATTAGAAAATAACACAGATATTGTTAGCATTAAAGATCATATTTAGTTATGTCGATAAACTTTTTAATATGATTAAACAAAAAAAATGTAGTTTAATACTGTATGCTTTTATTGTCTTTAACATTAGCTGTGCTTCAACTTTAAAAGACTTAAGTTGTAGAAAGATAGCAGGCTTGTCTAGTGAAAAATGCTCTGTAGCTGCTGAAAATAAAGAGTCCGTTTATGTAGTGCCATTCCCTATGAAAGACAGTTACGGTAAAGATATCCAGAGACCATCTATTGGTGTCGAAAATGCTGTTGTAAGATGGGCAAATAAGACTCCCGAAAATAACTTCCCCATAGAAAGGGTGACAAGACAACGAATTAATTTCAAAATAGACTCAAATAATGAAGTTGTAGGTTTAGACATTTTGTTACCAAATGAAAAAGTTCATCATATCAAGGTGACTAAAGGTGGCTTTGTTATTGTTGATGAGAAATTAACTAAAGAGCTTGTATTAAATACAGGTATTGAGTTTTTACCTTTAAAGGCAATAACTAACCTTAAAAAAATAAATTTTAACTACCTTAGTGTTGGTACTTTAGGTGAAGTAAATACTTTTTCTCCAAGAAAAATAAAGCTAAGTATAAACCAACCATCTATTGAAACCTTGACCCATGAGTTTGGGCATGTCACACACTATCACACTAAATTATTTTATTTTAGGTGGAGGAAGGCTATGAAGAAAGATAACAAAGTAATTAGTCGTTATGCCACAACTAATAGAAAGGAAGATTTTGCAGAAACTCTAGTCGCATACCTGGAGCCAAATAAAGTATTAAATAACCAATATCGTAAACAATACCCGCATCGCTTTGCCTTAATGGATAAAATTTTAGACGGTGAGCATTTAACTCAATTTTCAATTATGCAACGACTTTTGCCGGGTCCAAACCCTTATGCTGGCTCGATATTATTTTTAGGAGTTAGTACTTTAATTGGGATATTAACTTCTGGTTTGTTTATTTCTTTTTCAGGCTAGCTTTATCAGGCCTAAGAATCCCTTAATTTAAGAATAGATAAAATACACCTAGCCCCTAAAGCGTCTATTAATTTAAACCGATAAGTAGATTATGGATGGAAAAACTATAACTAATAACTTTGCTGGTTTATTATCTGTACAAAAAACAGAAAAGAAAACTCAAGTGAAATCACGTGAGAGTGATGCTGATAGAGATGCCGATGGTCGACGTCAACCTGAGGGCGCTCCAAATAGAGAGTTAACAGAGGAAGAGGTTAATGAGGCTATTTCAATAATAAAACAATTACCTGGGTTTATTAAAAATAGTTTAAGTCTTAAGTTAGAAAACAAAGGAAAAGTAAAAATCATTTATATTAAAGACCAAAGTGGTAAAGTTATAAGGCGTATAGAAGAGTCAGAACTTTGTCAGTTGTTAGATAAAAGTCCTGAAAAAAAAGGGAAAATATTTAGCCGTTCGGCTTAATAAATACTAAATAATTAATCCAAATCATAGTAATTACCAGCTCATAACTATAACCAGACAAAAGCTTAAAAAGTAAAAAAAAACCATATGACATTTTATTGACTCACACTGTGACACAAATGTTTGGGATACTAGTACTACAAATACTAGGAGATTTTTTTGTCTATAAACTTTACCGGAATGAATGGCTCAGGATTGCCACCTAATATCGTTGAGCAGCTAATGCAAGCTGAGCGAATTCCTGTTAAAAATATGGAAATTAATAAAGGTAAAAAAGAAACAAAACTCAACTTGCTAAATGATTTTGATAAAAGAGTTAAGAGTATTGTTACTTCTCTTGGTGATATAGGTGACCGCAATGGCTTTAAGGATTTAAAGCTCAATACCAGCAATGACCAAGTGCTAACGGGAACTCCTACGCCAGGGGAAACACCTACTGGAGAATGGAACGTAGAAGTTGCTAAATTAGCTAAAAAAGCTTCGGCGATAACTAATGGATTTCCAGATATGAATAAGACTAAGGCTGGTGTTGGTTATATTCGCTTTACAACGAGAGAAGGTGAAGAAAAAGAAATATATATATCAGAAAGTGGTAGTACTTTAGAGAAAATTGCAAAAACAGTTAATAGTACCAATATTGGGGTTAAGGCCTCAATAGTTAATGATAGGGATGACCTTGAAACACCTTATAGGTTGATATTATCTGGGTCTGAAATGGGCAGTGAGAATAACTTAGGCTTTCCTAATTTATACTTTTTAGATGGAGAACATGATTTATATTTTCATGAAAATAGAGAAGCCGAGAATGGAACTATTATTGTTGACGGCTTCCCTATTGGTATTGCAGATAATAAAATTGAAAACTTTATTCCTGGTGTGACTTTAGATATAGGTCGGTCATCGCCTGGAGATCCCGTTGCTATTTCTGTTACTGAAAACTATAAAGCAATTGAGGCTAAGTTAGATGGCTTTGTTAATTCTGTAAATTCAATATTGAGTTTTATTCAACAACAAAACACACTGACTAAAGACTCTGACACGAGTAAAACACTAGGTGGAGACTCACTACTGTCTAATGTGCAAAGACGAGTTACTAGAATAATTCAAGATCGTGTAGTTGGAACAAATAGTAAAATTAAAAGGTTACACGAATTAGGTGTTGAGTTTAATCGTAATGGAACTTTAGACTTTAAGAAAGAAAAGTTTAATAATCTTTTAAAATCTAATCCACAAGATGTTTTAGACTTTGTTATTGGTGACGGGTTTAAAGTTGGTTTGTTTCCTAAAATAAAATTTGAAATGAAATCATTTACAGATTCGGCCTACGGTTCTATCTCTAGTCGTAAAAAATCAATGCAAAATCAAGTTCGAAGTATAGACAAAAATATTGAAAGAAGAGAAAAACGATTAGTAACCAAAGAACAAATGCTCAGAGATAAATTTAGTAAGTTAGAAGAATCATTATCAAGAATTAGAGGACAAGGAGCTGCTTTTGGTGGAGCCGGATTTGGTGGGTAAAATTTAGAATTAAGCTAAGGTAGGAAAGATGAGTAAGAATAAATATGGAAAATACCAGAAAACATCTGTGCAAAGTGCGAGTAGAGAAAAACTACTATTGCTCCTTTATGAAGGGGCGATTAAGTATATGAAAAGAGCTAAGCATGCAATCCAAAAAGATAACATCAAAGGGCGAGGGGAGAATGTGGGTTATGCCTACGATATTGTCTGTGAGCTTAACAACACCCTTGATCACAATGTTGGGGGTGACATCGCTAAAAATTTAGAAAAACTGTATATGTTTGTGAACGATAAGTTAGTTGAGGCAAATATTAAAAATTCGGAGGAGTCTTTAGACGATGCCATCAAAGTTTTTCAAATATTATATGATGGTTGGAAAGAAGCTATCGAAAAATTAAAAGCAGAAGATAAAAAAAAGGTAGGTTAATATTTTTAATTAATAAATCATAAAGAGAGGTATAAATGATTAGAATAGTAAGTTTACTAGAAGAGAAAAATCAATATTTAGAAAAGTTTTATAAGTTGAATGAAAAAGAGCTTATAGACTTGGCTGATAATCGGCATGATAACATTGAAAATTTTTATGCAGCGAGAGAAGGTATACTAAAAATGGTAGAGAAAATAGATTCACTTATTGATGAACAGATCAAGTTAAATGAAATTGATATAAATAGCGCCTCTGGTTTATTGAAAAAAAGAATAGTTAAGGCTTTTGCTTATAAAACAGAGTTGGTAAACCTAGTTTTATCACAAGACTTGCAAATAATTTCTTACATTGAAAGGGCTAAAACAGAATTGATTGAAGAGCTTTCAAATGTAAAAAAAGAAAAGCAAGCAATGAAAGCATACCGAGCTGGAAATAAAATTTAAAAAAATTAGTCTCTCTTAATTAGCCTAAAGTCTTAGCGTCAAAGTGTTGGCGCTTTGTACGTTAAAAGTCGTCAAATAAATATCAAATTAAAAATAATTTGTAGCAATTATACATATTTACTAAGTGGCATTACTCTTGCTTAATTTGTGGTTAAGGGGATTTATGCATATATCTGAGTTTATGAATTTAAAATCTAAGTCGAGTGGTTCATCTTATGCAGATAAACTACGTGCTAAGGGTATGTACTTTGAATTAGCAAACTACTTTAGATCACAAGGTGAATATACAGCTGCTGTTATAGAAATTAAAAAACTAATCAAACTAAAGCCTTGTTTTGCCTATAAGTTAACATTAGCTGATATATACATAGAAAATAGAGCTTTTGAACAAGCTCTCATTCATGTTGATGATTTATTAGCCCATAAAAGTTATTCAGAAGAAATTTTATATGTAGTTTATTTGTTGAAAATTGAATGCTTGATTCAGCTGTCTCATATTAGTGACGCATTACAAGTTATTGATGAATTAAAATTTGGTAGCTATGACGATGAATTGTTGGCTTGGCAAGCAGTGGCTATGATGAAGTTAAATGATTACGAGACAGCTTTAAAATTTTATCAAAAATCTATAAATAAAAATCAATCAAATGAAAAAGCCTGGCTAGGAATTGGGAGTATTCACTGTATAAAAGGTGACCTTGAGCTCGGTGTTGCCTGTTATTATCGTGTTTTAGATATTAACTCAGAAAGTTTTGCTGCAATAAACTTAATTAACAAACTTGGAGTTGGAAATGGGAAGTGAATTTTTAAATAAGAAGCTAATACAGGTTTTAACTCATGAAGCTGCTAGTTCGTATAAAAATAGAGCTCATGATGTTTCATATGACAAGGTGACACAAAAAGTAATGAGTGCTATTTCTTGGTCTGAGCCGTTAAACTTAGGTGAGACCACAAAATTTTTATTCATCAAAACAAGGTATGTAGAGAAGCTTCTTTATTACTATGGGCAAATCATTAAAGAAGTGTCAGCCAGTGGTGCAATAGACTTAAATCAAAACGAGTATTTAAATTTTTGGAGCTTATTAGAAAAGCTTGAGATTGAGCAGTACTTTACTCAATATAAAATTAGCAGTTTAGATAGTAAAAATTTATTTCCCTTTTTATCATTACTAAAAGGTAAAATTAATGAAGAATTATATTTAAATAATTTTAAATTAAAATCTATTGAAATGATTGAATTTAAAAAGGAGTTATCAAATGAAGCTAAGTAATTTGTCAGAAAAACAATTGTTAGATGAGCTACAAAAGTTAGAAAAAACATCTAAAAAAATACTAGAAACGAGTGGTTATACCAAAGACGCAAAAAAGATATTAGTTTTACAAGAATTAATCAGGGAGCAGTTAAATAATGAAAATATTAGTTATGCAACTAGCAAGACTCGGTGATATATTTCAAACTTGGCCAGTTCTAAGTAGTTTAAAAAGAAATTTTCCAGATTCAGAGATACATTATTTGTGTCGAACTTCATTTGCTGAAGCCGCAATCAATATAAATAGCTGTGACAGAGTGTGGCAATTAGACGTTAAGAACCATTTAGATTATATCTTTAACTCAGATAATTGTGCAGACGTAACAAAAAAAATTGGTGATGAGCTCAGTCAGTTAGCTTCAGTTAATTTTGATAAAATAATTAACTTAAGTTTCTCTCCACTATCGAGTTATATCACCGAAGCTATTTCAGGTGAAAATACTGAGATCGCTGGTTATACACGTCATAACGATGGCTCCTTACAAATACCTGATGATCCGAGTGCATTAATTTATGGTCAATTGGGTGTTAATAAGTTTAATCGTATACATTTAACTAGGTTGTTTGCAGCAGTTGCTGGTGTAGATTTATTAGAGCCTGACTGGAAAGTTTCGTCCGACCTTCTTGCTGAGGGTGCATTGAGGTTTACTCATCTTCCGACAAAATATGCAGCTATTCATATTGGCGGTAGCACAGATAATAAGTTACTCAGTAGTGAACAGTGGTCTGCTTTGTTATCAAAATTATCTAATTCCAACCCTGATCTAAGTTTTGTTTTACTTGGAAGTGATATTGAAAAAAATTTTTCAGATCAAATCAATATAAAAAATAACAATCAAATTCTCAATTTAGTTGGTGAGACTAAATTAAATGACTTATTTCATATTATAAATAATTCTAAATTGTTAGTCGCGCCAGATAGTTCATTAGTGCATATCGCAAGCTTGCTTGATAAGCAGACAATTAACCTGTCCTTTTCAAGCGTTAATTTTTGGGAGACGGGTCCGCTAGCTAAAAATAGCTATGTTTTGTGGAAACGATCACCAGCTGAAATAAATGTTGAAGTACTTGCCAATTCGATTTCTAATATTATTTCTGGTAAACCACCGGTTACTGATCACATAACTATAAAAAGCAATTCTAACATGGAGGCTTATGAATTAATTGGCTACTCTCCAGATAGTTTTCAATGGAATTTAATTAAAGCAATTTACTTAGGAGAAGAATTTCCAATTTTGGACAAAATGAATGTATTTACTGCCTTTAAACAACTAGCAGAGCTTACAGATATGGTTTTGCGAGACTTGGAAATGGTTAGAAATGGACAATTTCAAAACATTCAACTGGAAATAGTTAATAATGTAGATCAACTTATAAATACTTTAGAGAAGCTCATTCCAGAAGTGAGACCAGTGATATGGTGGTTAAATACTGAGAGGCTCCGAATTGGTCCATGGGAAGACCAAGTTGTTTTTGATCGTAATTATGATATTTTTAATCAACTGCGAGCACTACTATCAGTCTATGTTGGAACCACATTGTTAAGCCAGCAGCTTCCCGGCTTAACCAAAAGTATGGAGCAGCCATAGTGCTCAGCTATAAAGTTATTAAATATAACTAGTATTTTTCTAATTAAAAATCAGGACTCATTGCGCAATTGCAGTAACAATTATGAGTTACAAGTGACCTTGAATTCATATGAGTGTAATCTTGCAAAGTGGAAACTGCAAAGCGCTCTAAAAAAATAATTAATTATTTAGATAAGTTATCAGCTCTTAGTGATGTTGAAGAGATTTATACTTTTATTTTTAATGAACTGACTTCTTTTAAAAAAATTAGCAATGTCAGTCTTTGTTTTTCAGCTTCAGTGAATAAAAATATAATTTATTTTAAAGAAAAAAAAAGAGTTTGGGTGAAGCCTGTTGAAAAACTTTGGCCAGCTGAAAAGACAATGAGATTAGATAATGTGGCTGATAGCCATTTTTTAGCTAATTGTTTAAAAAGACCAGTTGGTCAGCTATTGTCATTTCCTTTAACAGTAAATCAAATGAAAGAGCAAGTAGGCTCTGAACTACCCGCAGTTATTTATATTGAACATAGTGGTAGTAAAGAAGAGCTTGAACCGCTTATAAATGATCTTATTTCGTACATTCAGCCAGTACAATTTGCTCTCGAGAGAGCTTTTTTACAAGAGTTTATGCATAATGCTTCTATTGAGTGGCAAAATACTTTTGATGGTTTAAAAGATCCCATTTGTATTATAGATAGCGACTTTAATATTTTTAGAGCTAATAAGTCTTTTTCTGAAGATGATCCTATTGAAAAATGTTATAAAGCTTTTGCTGGCCTTGAGCAGCCTTGCAAAAGGTGCCCAGCAAATGAAGTCATTAATAGTGGAAGTTATCAGACTTCAATTATCAAAAATAAAAATAAAACATTTGAAGTTCATTCATATCCAATTAGTAGAAATAAGTCTGAGATTATAACTACTATTGTTAGCCATTATGTTGAT
>CALJPJ010000147.1 GCA_937980625.1 uncultured Bdellovibrionales bacterium | reverse complement strand
GAAGCCCAAGGGTCTTTAGTCATATAGAGATCCTTCGGTTTTACCTCAGGATGACGAAAAAACTCTTAAACAAAGAGTATTGTAAATTAAGAAGTATTGATCCATAGCTTACTCACACTCAACTTTAGATAAGGATGTAATTTATAGAACACCATTAACAAAATTTAATTATATACAATTTTAGATAATTTAATTTTTTACTAAGTTATAAACAGCAACTCACAGGTTACGCACAAGTTTATCCACACACAACAACAAAGCTCGGTAAAATTAAACACTTAGGGGGTCCTGATTTTGTTTTTTATTTTGTAATTTATTTTTTAGGTGCTACAACCGTGGAATGCTTTTTTCAATAAAAACATTAGTCATAATTTTAGCCGCCTTAAGTGGGCTGTTATTTTTACTTTATATTTTAAAGGTAAAAGCTTTTAATACTTTATATGGTGAAGCTAATGACCTGACATATAAAAACAATGAACTCGATAAAGAAAACCTCAGCTTAAAAACTGAACTTAATATTGTTAAGAAAACCATAAATAGCAATGAGGTTACTTTAAGTAAAATGAATGAGCAGTTTAAGTCGTCTTTTAAAGGCCTGGCCGCCGAAGCCTTAGACCTCAACAATAAGCAATTTTTAGAGCTTGCGAAGCAAAATTTAAAAAACGAAAGTCTAAAAAACCAAGGTCATATTGAAAAAAAATACCAAGCCTTTGAAGAACTAGTAAATCCTTTAAAATTAAGTTTAAATAACTACCAACAAAAAGTTCAGAACCTCGAGGTTGAACGCGGTAAAACTTTTTCTAAAGTTGAGTCAGAACTTCAAAAAATTAGTAACCTTAACTTACAATTGGCAAAAGAAACTTCAGCTTTAAAAAATGCCTTAAAAAAACCACATGTGCGAGGCCGCTGGGGTGAGGTGCAATTAAAAAACTGTATTGATATTGCTGGTATGTCAAAATTTGCGGACGTTTCTTTTCAAAACTCAACAACAACCGATGATGGCATACGATATGTACCGGATATGAGTGTAAAAATGCCTGGTGAAAAAGTAATTTATGTGGATGCTAAAACCCCTATCGATGCTTTTTTAGAATCACTAGAAGCAAGTAATGATACAGACCGTGATGCTCAAATGCTAAGACATGGGCAACATGTAAAAAACCATATAAAACAATTATCTACCAAAGCTTACTCCGATAAACTTAAAAACTCTGCTGATTTTACAATTATGTTTTTACCCAACGAAAGTTTTTTATATGCAGCACTAGAAACACAAAGTGATTTAATTGAATTTGCCATAGAAAGAAAAATTTTAATAGCAACGCCCCCCACATTAATTGGCTTGTTAAAAGTCATTCGCTACGGATGGAACGAACAAAGTTTGTCTGAAAATGCGAAAGTCATTTCACAAGTTGGCACAGAGCTGCACAAACGAATTTGTGACTTTGTTGAAGCTTACTCTAACATTGGTAAGTTTTTGGATAAAGCGCAGGTCGAATATCATGCTGGCCTTACTCGACTGGAAAGCCGTGTTTTAACACAAGCAAGGCGACTAGAGCGGCTCGGTGCAAAAAGTAGAAAAAGTCTTCCCGATGGGCTCGGACAGGATTTAGAGATCCTCGAAGAGACACAGCCTGAAGCATAACCCCCCCATACTAAAAAATGGGAGCTCAATTGTAGCTCCCATTTTTTAAAATTAATTTTTTTATTTAGTTTCTGTTATCGCTTCTATTTTTGACTTATACTCTTTTAACATTGAAACTCTATCAGTCACATGCTTTACATGTGCTTCTTTCATTGTTAAACGCTTTTTTATTTTATCAGCTGCTTTTTCAGTCATTTTAGAACTTGCCATTTTACTTTTTATTTCTTCTAGTTTTGTTTGTGCTTTTTTTAAATTCTCTTCTGATCTTGTAATTCTTTTTGTTAATCTCTCAATAGATTTAGCTTTTCTTTTCTCAAGCTTTTTACCCTTCAGCCCCTTAAGCTTTGTCAGCTTCGTATCTAACCTTCCTTTTTGGCAAGTCAGTCTTTCACTACGGCAGGTGATTAACTCTTCACCCTTTTTTTCTTTACATTTAAATTCGCTTCCACAGCCTTTGCCTTTCCCTAAAAAAGCATGTGAAGTCGTTACAAACGAACCCATCATTAAAATCATAACTAAATACTTCATTTCCTATCTCCTTTACTTATAAATATTTATTAAACAATTATTATTCTTAACCAAATTTAAATCTGTTAATTCTGATCTAAAGATTATTTAAAGTAAATTTTGACTTGGGTTTTGCTAACTGCCAAGGCGTTTTGCTAAAAGCTAGACTCAATTTTTATTATTTAACCATAGTTTTTTTATCGTTTTATCTTGCAAGCTAAGTCAACGATACTAATTCACTGTATAACTAGATAAAGGTATAAAAATAAACTCACTCAATTAAATATACTCATTAGCTTCAGAACTTTAGTTTACATAAAGCGATCTTCAGTACATCAAATTTGTAAAAAGCCTCAGATAGTCTGATGAATTTTCAACTTCCCTACAACAGTGTTAAAATTTTTTGCCAAGCCAAGAAACAAAAAACCTATAGTATCTAGAAAAATACAAAGTAATTTCTACGCAAAGCTCATCCCTCTCTAAGTTATTGTAAATACTCATCTTTGAAGCTTTATAAGTAAATTAAAGTTGGCCTGAATATTGATTTATATATTTATATGAAAAACTTAATCACTCAAGCTCGCATTATATTAGTTCTCATTGTCGACAACTTAGTCAACTGCCTAACAAGTTATAACTGTTTGAAACTCACATTAAGTATTAGTTTATTATTTTTGACACCCAATAGCTGGGCCATGAAATGTGCGGACTCCACAAAAAATTCTAAACCCATTTTTGCAACAACTATTTCAGCTCAAGGAATACAAAATAAAATTAGTGCTGTTCATATTACTAGGTACCTTCCAATTGACGGAATCATAAAAGCAGTTTCAAAAAATAGATCTCGCTTAGCTAGCACTATACATTTTAGCTTAGGAGAACCAGTGCTCGATCACCCTTTTGGTCAGTGGTCACATAAACCTTATGCCCTTGTAACACCTTTTATAAGTTTAAAGAAACAACTCTTAAATGTTTACCCACAAGATACTTTTATCGCTGGAAGTTTTAAAATACCAGAGGAGGCTGTTTTTTTAGTGCCTCGTGGTGAAGTAATACCTGAGAACTTACCATATAAGGTTGTTTTTTACGATGCCAGTATTGGTATTAAACAAGCTATTACAAATTACTTGGAAACTAACCAATCTACTCAGCTTAAAACTAAAAGTTGGCAAAAAGAAGACACCCGTTTGGGGGATATTAATATACTTGAAGGAGATAGCCTCCAAAAAGCATTTCCTAAACTATTTGAGGAGTCGCCCCATTTATCACACACGACACACGAAAATACACCATGGGGTTTTATTGATTATAGAATCATGGATCATCTGCAACCATGGTTAAAAAATGATTCAAAAAATAATTATGTATTTAGACGTCATTTTAATTACCAACTACTAAATTACTCCATTCAAAATAAGCTTATTGAAATCCACAAAACAATGAAAAACCTAGATCTACCTCCTCATGCTAAAAAAAGCATTGAAGAAGGTCTCATCGAAGTTGAGTCCTATAGAAATATTTTTGAAGTTGAAACTAGCTTAAGACAGGAAGGTTACTCACTGTTAGCGCTGGATCCTGTTTCTTTTCCGGAAATTATCAAGCAAGTTTCAGCTTTACGATATAATAAAGAAAAACTTTTCGATTATATCAACAATAACAAAAACCAATTATCTCGGATAAATTTTAAACCTGAAGTTAAAATTAAAGACTTAATATTTAGTTTAGATAATTTCTCAATACCAGATTTTATTAAGACTTTAAAAACACATTTTTCACAACAGGATATGCCCAATAAGTTTAACTCAGCAATTGCAATGGCAGCTTTTCGAAGGCTTATAAAAGGACATATCACAAGCCGAGAAGCGCTGTCATACTTTAAGCCTAGACTCAGCTCAATCTCTGAAGGAGATATATCAGTTCATATGTCTGAACATATTTACCGTATGGCTGGAGCCTCATTAGCATCAGGTAATACTAGCTTGCCAAATGTAGAGACACTGAAATTTTTTGCTAATCAGTCTATAAATAAATTTTTAGATAAAAATAAATCTTTTCAATATTTATCAAAAGAAGAAAAACTAACCTATGCCCAAGCATTAACTATTCCAGACAAACCAATCAGTAACAGTCTCTTTACACCTCTAGGTGAACTTAAAAGCACTGGTGAAATTGGCGATGGGTTCACTGAAGGTGAATGGCACATCAATAAAGCTGGTGAGCGATGGTTTGTAAAACAAGATGTAAAATACAATGAACTACAAACTTCAGCAGAAGTTATATCGTCACATCTTTACAGATTTTTTGGTTATAAAACACCTATAATTCACAAATTTATTAAAGGTGGCACCCACTATGCCCTCGTAAAAGATGCCGGGCCTTTTTATCGAAACACTGACTTCAATAAAAGCAATTTAAGTATGAATACTAGTCAAGTGCGACAATTAAAAGTCGTTGCTGCATTTTTAAAGGATTGGGACCGAGTTGGCAACCCTCATAATAACCTAGTTCACCTAGATGAAAACGTTACTCTTATTGATTTCGGTGGCTCCCTTGGTGGACGGGCAAGAGGAGAACATAAAAATCCAAAGAAGGTATTTAGTCCTGCCATTGGTGGCTTTGAAGCCACCAAAGATATTGATGTTATTTATAGTTCTTTTCAAATACAAGTGAACGGCCCTCACCCGTGGAGAAACCTCACTCAAGAAGATGCCGCTGCTATTATTGAAAAATTTAAACAACTTAAAGACTCAGACATTGAAACTATTGTTGACTTAGCTATGTATGCAAAAGCCACTGATCGTAATTATATGGTTCATGCTTTAAAGTTAAGGCGTGATGGAATTATTGAGGGGTTGTCGTCTGCAATAGAATAAAAAACTAACTATTTATTACTGAGTAAATTCGTCGAAATTTTCCACCTTTTTTAATTAAAGGCTTAGCAATAAAGTTTATTTTAACTTCATCAATATTATTTTTTTCTTTGAGTAACGATTTTAAATTCAAAGTTATATCATCTTTGATTTTCTGATGATTAGGAGAGATATAAAGTTCTAATGTATCTTCTGATTGCTGAATAACTTGATAATCTTCAATGTCTTCATTGGAAAATAATATGGTACGAGCTATAAAATCAGGGTATATTTCAACATTGTTACCTTCAGCATTTTTAAAGTTTAATGAATCTTCTCGGCGCCCATGTATAGCTTTAATACTTAGTGCTGGGTTTCCACAACTACAAGCCTCTTTTGAAAGCTCTAAGATGTCTGTCATTTTATAATTTATATGAGGTTGCTCATAACGATATAGATCTGTTAATTTGAAAGATATACGGCCAGTGGCTTTATCTTCAAACTCATAATCAATGGCCATTAATTCTTCACATAAATGTATATTTCCATTTTTACAAGTAAGTCCAATTATTCCTTCTGTGGCCATATAAAATTGATCAATAAATTTTACTGAGAAATTTTCCATAATAATTTTTTTATCATTTGGGTCTAAAACCTCCATAATATTAATTACTTTTTTAGGGTTTATTTTTAACAAACCATTTTTTTTTAATAAGGCTAATTGCTTGAGCACTCTACTTGGTGCAATTAAAATATTTGGCTTTAATTTATTGAGCTCTTCAATATGGTTTTCCGTTGGGAAGATTAAATCAAAAAAGCACAATTGTAATCTACGAGAGGTCCCTGTTTCATAGAGGTTAGAATTGGCTCTTTGAAAGTAAGCAATTTTATTTTTATTCAACAAGTTTATATATTTAGACATTACAAATGCAGCATGCTTTAAACTATTTTTAGGCGACACAAAAAAGAGTCCTCTTTGCCCAGTAGTTCCTGATGATAGCCCAACGGTATAACCATCAATATTGAAATCAAAATTTCTACTCTTCTCCCCTTCAATACAAAGGTTATAAACATCATCTTTGTTAAGACCGCAGGTGTTTATTGAGTCAAAGTGTTCGAGCATTACTTTTTTATTCATTTTTGAAGTGATTGGATTTATTTTATAAAAAGGTGATTTTATTTTAACAAATTTAAATAACTTTTTTTTTAGTTTGTTTTGATGTTTTAATAGTTGAGTACGATTTTTAAACTTAAAAAAATACTTATAATAAATATAGTAAAATAATAAACATAGATTTTTCAAAAGTTATAACTCCGGCTGAGTCAAAGCCACCACTTCTTCGTCATCACAGTGACAGCCAATAATAGTAATAGCTTTGTCATTAAAAGTTAATGAGAGTTTGTTTAAGGTTTCTTTATATTGTTTATAGTCATGTTGCAAAAAACTGGTAATACTATGAGGCATTACATTTTCCATTAAGTTTTTAGCCGTCCAAAAAGCATCACCGGCTAACAGCAAAGGCCCCATATTTGTTTTTGGTAAAAATACACCAAAATGTCCTTCCATATGGCCAGGCAAGGCTATGGATATTATAGACTTATCACCAAGAATATCGCCACCCACTGGCAAGTGTTTTAGCCCAGTATCAACAATTGGTACTTCAGAAATACAGCTAAACTCTTCTTGCCAATTTTTTGGAATTAACTCTTTTAAAAAGCCTTTGGTCACCTGTTTAAACCGACCTAACTTTAATAAGTTTTGTAGGCTTTTTTTACAGCAAATTACATTTTTTGCCGGAAAATCTTTTAAGCCTGCGACATGGTCTGCGTGAAAATGTGAAATTATTATTTTAAATATTTGCTCTGGCGTCAGTCCTTTTTTTTGCAACTGAACAACAAGTTGCTCAGCCTCAGGCAATATAACTGGAGTTACAATAGCATATAATTTTTCAGGTAGTTTTTTGGTTACTTCATAAAACCTATTGGCGTAGCCCGTATCAAATAAAATGGAGCCTTTACCTGGGTGCTTAATTAAAAACACATTGGCTGGAAACTTGCGTGCTTTCATTTTGCCCTTGGCATAAACAATTTTTTCAGGATGAGAGCAGTGACCCACTTTTAAAATTTCAACTGTTAGTTTCATATTGTTCTTCTTTTTTATTTTCAGCTTTCCACCAACTCATGTATTTATTTAATCCATCTTTTAAATCAACTTCTGGATAATAATTAAGCTCAGCTTGGGCCTTGCTAATATCTAGGGTTCGGCTATACACCAATGTACGAGCTGTGTACCTTGTAATAAGAGGCTCTTTTTTTATTTTAAACATGGTATAACTTCTATCTAAAATTTCTGCTAATACAAGTAATAGCTTTCCAGATATTAATTTGGGCTTACAATCAAGACCCAAACCTTTCATAAGAATTTTAAACTGCTCCTCACTCTCTACAGGCTGCCCGTTAGATATATTATATGAGTTACACTTCTGGTTAGGTTCAGCTTGAAGGCATAATGATATGGCTTGCACAACATTACCCACATAAGTTAGGTCTACATATGTTTTTTTATTTTTTATTAATGGAAAAAAGCCTTTTTCAAATAGGCGCTTAAGCCTTGGCCGAATCGCTACATCACCTTCACCAATTATTCCCTGGGGCCTTAATATATATATTGTTTGTCCAGAGGCTATAGTTTCATTTAAATGCTTTTCAGCCATTTTTTTTGTTTCAGCATAGTGATTAATATATTCTTCACTAAATTTATCACTTTCAGTAATTCCAAGACGGTCAAAGCTTGCCACATACACTGATGGTGTCGATGTAAAAACTAATTTTTTGATATTATTAATCTTACAAGCTTTCTGTACATTTTTAGTACCAACATAATTCGTATTATAAAAAGTTTTATAATCACCCCAAGCACTAGATAAAGCAGCACAGTGAACAACAGCATCTAAGCCTTTTGTAATTTCAGTTAATGTATTCATATCACTTAAATCACAACACTTGGTCGCTATACCTTCACTTGCTAAGTGCGATAATTTATTTTTATTACGACCAAGGGCAATCACCTGGTGGCCGCAAGACTTTAAATAACGGACTAAATGCTGTCCTAAAAAACCTGTGGCTCCAGTGACTAGATACTTCATATTTGTATAACTAAAGAACCAATACAAAAGCCAGCCGAAGTTCCCAGTAACATCACCTTGTCGCCAGCTTTAATCTGTTTATTTTCGATGGCCATATGCAAACCTAATGGTATGGAAACAGCAATCATATTGCCATAATCTTCAATTAAACTAATGTACTTACTGCTAGGAATTTTTAATTTTTCAAATATGATGGTCATTGATTTATAGCTGGCTTGATGAGGAACAAAAAAATCAATATCCTCTAGTCTTAGCTTGGCTTTAATAAAAAATGATTTTAAAAAATCACCAATTTCTCGGTAGGCCAACTTAAAAACTTTTCTACCATCCATATTAAACAAAAGTCTATTTACATCAACATCATGAATATCTGCTGCGGGAATTTTTGACCCTCCACCTTCAAGCTCGCAATACTCAGCCCCTTCAGGGTAGGTTTGGAACTCACAATGAAGAACACCGCTATTTTCTGTGGTCGGCTCAACTATAAAAGCTACGGCTCCATCACCAAACAATGGCGCTGATTGTATTTGCGAGTAATTAATACCTATGGATGCCACTTCAGTAGATATTATTGCAACTTTTTTAAATCGCCCTGAATTCATCATTGAAGAAACAACATCTAAACCTGTAACAAAGCTTAAACATGTTGAATTAACGTCAAAGCTAGTTATATTTTTACAAGAGTAAGAGTAATGTGACTCATAAAAATTTAATATTAAAGAGCCGTTAAATGGAACTTCTTGATAACCGGTACCGCTGGCACAAATCACTGCATCAAGGTCATTAAGCTCTAGATTTGCTTTTTCTAGAGCCTCATGGAGGGCAAATGCTCCCATACTGATACAAGTTTCACTTTTATTATCTGCATAGTACCTAGTTTTAATATGACTACTAGCCAGTGCGGTGCCTGGGTCATTGCCCATTAGAACGTCTACATCTTCCGCTGTTACCTTTTTTTTAGGTATATACTTACCTGATGCAGTTAGTTTACATGATCGAATCATAAATCATCCTATTGAATAAAGGCTAATGGACCAAGTATTAAACCACCACCAAATGATGTTGAAGCTGTTCGCATTAAGTCGGGAATAACTGATGTGTTTGTTGTAGAGTCTAAGCCCGTGATATATTTAGCATAGGCATCTTTTGACCAAGTTGTTGCACGTCCGTAGCGATAGTTACGCAAGTTTGTTCGACTGTTAACCTTAATTTCCTTAGGGACACCAGTATTAAATGCTGTCGGTGCAAAAACTATTAGATCTTCTGGCGGGTTGCCATAAATATAGCGTACATTTACAGTTATTGATTTATTATTGCTGAAACTTGTTACTTTAAAAACACCATCCTTTTGTATTGATGTTACTTTACTCATCATTAACTTTTTAGCTTTTTCGTCACCAAAAAATACTATATTACTAAACAAATCAGCATTACTTCGATAACTATATGAAGCAACACTTTCAGCCTCTATAAAATGAGCAAGTCCTTGCTGTAAATGAGTCCAAGCCTCACCCATCAAACGCCTACCAGTACTCACAGTGACATCACTGTCATCTCTTAACTTACCAAAATTTGGGTTATTTTTTCGATGAGCTTTTAAAACTGCTTTACGTTCACTGGCTGGTACACCTTGATATGATTTAAAACC
This sequence comes from uncultured Bdellovibrionales bacterium, assembly GCA_937980625.1. Taxonomy (GTDB): domain Bacteria; phylum Bdellovibrionota; class Bdellovibrionia; order Bdellovibrionales; family UBA1609; genus JAHDIR01. Next base: position 811 of record CALJPJ010000147.1, on the reverse strand, counting down.
TGGTAAAATAGTTCCCGATATAAAAGCTTCAGACAAGTTATTAACTAAACCAAGCGAACCTTCAAAGTTATAAGCACAAGTTGTGGCCAAATTACTTAGTATTGATTTATTATTGGCTAATTGGCCAAGTAATTCAGATCCTGTTATTGCGAAATACCTTTGGTAATTCGCTCTGTTGCTTTCATCTGTAAAGCTATTTGAAGAACTCACTAACATATTATCCCAGGCTATGAATTTCTCACCTGATTTTATCATTTCATTATAAAGAGATTCTAAGCGTTGGTGATTCCCTTCAAGTTTGCAGTACAAAGAATTTTTACTTTCTGGAATGTCGCAAATTTTACCAGTGCCAGAAGCTAATTTGTCCTTAGTTGTAGGGCAAACAAAATTAAAAAATGCCTTTGAATCAGTAAATTTATTTACACTGGTAACAGGTGGAAATGCTACGTAGTCTAATAAGTAATTATGAAAGCCAATAGTTGTGCCAGCACTGATATTAAGATCTAAACCGCCATATATACTATTTATTAATGAAAGGGCACCATTGTGCATTTGCCTATTACCAAGCTTTTGCACAATATCTGACATCTTATATAAAAAACCACCAAATGGCTCTAAACTTGACATATGTAAGTTTAAATAGGCTCTACTAAACTCTTTCTTGGCTAACGAAGTTGCGAAAGCTTCATTATGCTTTTTAATAAGAGCAGACATATTTTGACTATTTATAAGCTCTGATTTTGGTTTCCAACTTAAGGCGTAAATTTTACTTAAGTCAGAAGCAATACCAGGGCTCTTAAGCGCGCCGATT
>CALJPJ010000146.1 GCA_937980625.1 uncultured Bdellovibrionales bacterium | reverse complement strand
TAATAAAGTTCCTGGTATTTTAATAGTTCTGTCTTCCACTGATTTAGCTAGTTTTTGAGCTTCATCAAAACGATTAGCTTCTATAAGCATATCCATATAAGTTTCTGTAACAGTGACTTGTAGTACATCAGGTTTTGAAGCCAATATATATTCAAAGTATTCTGCAGCTTTGTCAGTAGCACCTTGCTTTGATAAAGTTTTTGCAAAATAATAAGCAGTCATAAAATCATTGCCATTTTTTTCAAAATAAGTATTTAAAGTATTGTAAGCTTTTTCAACATTGTCTCTTTGGTAATATAATTTACCTAGTTTTTTAAGAACTTCTAAGTTTTCAGGGTTGGCTGCAAGTTGCTCCTCAAGAGATGTTTGAACACAGTTAATCATTTTTCTTTCTAGGCAGATTTCTTGTAGGCGATTATAGTTGGTTTCAGATCCCATTCCAATAGCTATCATTGCTTTATGTGGAATAACTTCAACAGAATGTGCACCCCATCTTACATTATGTAAGAATGAACCTGCAGTGATTACTGAGATACTGAGCATAACTAAAATGCTGAATCTGTTAGCTTGTTTTTGTTGTTTTTCAGCCGATTTAGAATCAATATATCCACAATGATTACAAATTACTGGGCTATATTGTAAGCGATCTTGGCTGATTTCGCTTTTACATTTAGGACACGTACCGTAGGTCATAACTTACTCCTTAAAAAGTATTAATTAAAATTAACAATTTTATATTGAGCAAAATGTGGACCAGCCATTTGTGTACTGAGTGCCGCTTTAATTGGTTTTAAGCTCTGATTGTTGCCAAAATTAGGCACCGACCGACGTTAATTGTTACTTCAACTAGTTTTGTAGAGTTTTGCGTAAGTGACTAATATAGTAAGACTTTATTTGATTTTATTGATTTTATTACTCACGAAGCTAGCATTAGGGGCTTGGTTTAGAAATTGTATATATATAGGTAAGACAAAGGGAGAAATAAATGTTATTCAGGTTATTTTGTATAGTTTTGGGCTCAATTATTTTAGTTTCATGTTCAAGCGGTGTAAGCTCTGACCATCGTCCCTTTACTGTTGGCACAACCAGTGGTCACTTGACTCCAGTTCTTCCTGAAAAAATCCCTGTTAAAATTAAATCGGCAACGACACATAAAACCGGAGATACAGTTATAAAAATTGAAAACACGAACTCTATAAATGAGTTTAATGATTTAAAATTTGAAATAGATTTAGACCCTATTTTCAAAGATGGAAATAAAAATGAAAAGGCTAGGGTAAATGTTAAATTAGCTGGCTCTATGCTTATTTACAAAAAAAAAGAAAATAGTGATTTAGTTTTAGAAAAAATAGTGGCCATTAATTTGAGTAAGTCTTACTCTCGGTACAATTTGCAAACTGGTGCTGATATTCTAGAAGATAGAAAGTTTTGGGCCTTTAGATTAATTGACAATAAATCTGGTGTTGCCGCTGATATTTTATGCTTAACTAAATGGTCCTGTAAAACCGTTGTAGTGAATTTGTATTGGTATGAAACTAAAGATTTATTTAAAAAACAGTTTCATTTAGTGAATACGGATCAACCAACTCGTGTTGAGCCGCCGAAAGATGAAGTTATAATTAGTGTATCTGAAGAATCAAAACCGTCAGAAGACTTTAAGCCAGCTAAAGAAGCTGAAATAACTATAGCTGAAACAGAACAAGAGTCTGAAGGAGAAACTACAGAGTACTTACATATCCCAACTGACAGTGAGTACTATGTTGAAGATCAAGAGGTGGTTGATTTTAACGACGGGGACAAAGATTTTATTAAAGATATTGAAAGTCAGTCAAATTTAAACTTAGTTGATAGCTCTAAAGTGACGCCTCTTAATAATATTGTGACTGGTAACCTCGATGTAACAACTTTTACTTTTGATTTTCTATCTGACACAGTTGAATCCATGTTTGGAGGAAACCTAAAGCATCAAGCAAAAAACTGCCAAACATTAAAAGCAGGGAAATGTCCTGACGGTGGGTATTTGACTGGTGCAAGCCGATTACAAGAGGCTTATTTTAATAATGAAGATAGTGTTGAAGTTCCTTATGTTGTGAATAGAGGAACAATAGAAAAATCGCATGGAACGAAAGTTACGGTAAACTTAGTTAAAGCTGTGTCTGAGTCTGTATATGAAAAATTTGGTCGCAAAGCTTGTTTAGGGAATATTTCAAAAAAGAAGGGTGGTCGAGTTGCAAAAAAATCATCAAGCCATCAAAATGGTTTAGATATAGATTATTATTTTTACACAGCTGATGATTTGAGTAGTGAAAATTGTGTATTTAATGCCGTTGAAACTCCTGAAAAATTTGATTTAGAGAGAAATCATTATTTTTTAACTGAGCTTTATAAGAAAGCTCAAGCTGTTGATCAACAGGGAAATAAATATAGTTATTTATTTAATATATACTTAGACAGACAGATTAAAAAAAGACTTTGCAGTTATGTAAAAGATAAAGAGGGCGTGGCTGGGTTAAATGAAGGTAGTGACTCTTATGAAGTTTTACGTAGAATTAGCCATGAAGGTGGCCATGAGAATCATTATCATATTCGTTTAAACTGTCATAGTCTGGGTTGTAGAGATCATGGTAATTCTATTAAAAATACTTCTGGTTGTGAATCTTTGTAAACTCTGAGTTTTCACCAGAAATGAAACTTTGGTAGCGCGATAATTATAGCTGCTTTTATACCAATTCTATTAGTGATTTTCTCAATTTTAAATTTGTTCAATTTATAATGCGCTGAAGCAGCTCCCTATGAGAGAATTCCGTGCATTATCATACCTGTTCCATTAAATAATTCCTAGAATTCAAAGTCTGTTTTAAGTCATAATGTGCTCAAACAGCTCCCTTTAGGAGAACTCCGCGCATTATGACTTAAAACAGACTTTGAATTCTAGGAATTATTTAATGGAACAGGTATTAATATGTGATCAAAAATATGGTCGCTATTGAAAGTTTATCTTCTTATAAGATTTACAACTGCAATATCCAAATTGTAAAATAACTTTGCATTAAACTCTTAATTTCAATTTTTAATTAAATATTTCAGCTATTTATCTTTGGCATATAACTTGCTCTTTTTTGAAATGTTATCTGTTGAAAAAGACGAGAAAATTTTGATAGGTCAAGCAGGGTATTTTTCAAACTTTAGGAGAAGGAAATGAAAGGGTTAATTTTTGTATTATTTATGTTTGGTACTTCAGTCCATGCTGGGTTTTCTATTGATGCTCCAGAAGAAAAAGTAGATGAGTTGTCCTGTTTTAATGTTAGTACATTGGGTTATACTT
>CALJPJ010000145.1 GCA_937980625.1 uncultured Bdellovibrionales bacterium | reverse complement strand
CGGTATTGTCCAATAACAACCTTTTAATTGGCCATAGCTGACACAATGTTTACTCTCACCAGGTATTTTATTGATCATAAAACTAATTAACTTATGGTTTAGCTCTCTTTTATAGGACTCTTGTTCCTCTATACTGTCTCCTTTACTAGGTAAATCTAATGAGAACACAGAAGGAGTAAAGCCCTCATCGGCTAACTCTAAAGATACAAAATTTATTTTTGCCTCAGGTAAAATTTTAGCAATAAAGCTTACAAATGCTCGTGTATTTTCATAAGCATCTTTTATTCTTTGTATCATTGATGGCAACTGTTGTGACAAAATTTCAATTTGTAATTCTGTAGCTTGATTATCACAAAGCCTTAGGTGTTTTTCAATTTTACCTAATAGAACTTCAGATTTTTTATTGGCAACGCAATACCCAGCAGTACATAAGCCCCCACTTGGAAACTTGGAACCACTTACATATGAAATGGTCCGAACATTTGACAACACTTCATTCTCACCTAAAAAATTAACATTGGGACAAAATGTTTGATCTAAAATAAAAACTGGTTCAATAGCATCTTCGCCATTTTGTGTTTTACGCGATTTACTTAAGGTACTTTTTAATTTTATAAGTTCAGGCACCTCGACTCTAGGGTTAGTCGGAATTTCAGCTATAATATATGGTACCGCATCTTCATGTGCTATTTGCCTTAAAACTAAGTCAATACTTTCAACCATATCGTTACCGCTATCAACAGGCAGGTCAACAACTTCAACATTATCAATACAAGCCGCAACTCTTCTTGCTTGGTCATTTGTCCCGCCATAACAATTGGGAGGGACAATAATTTTAATGTTCTTTCCTTTATATTTTTCAAGAGCGTCATCAACTAGACCCATAATTATTGCATACTGAATGGATAACCCACAGGAGCCCAACAAGGGGTCCGCCTCAGTTTTTGTAATATCTTTAATTAATTTTAAAACAGATTTTTTATTATTTTCACATTTAGATTTATTACTAATTTGACTGTCATTAACAACTCTTTTTAACATTTCATAACTATTGGCTGGTGTCATCGCAATTGATTCTCTCCGCCGCACATGCTGAATATCTGAAATGTAATTTTTATTACCTTCACCATTAACAACTATTGTACTACCCAAATTTGGCTGAATATTAATATAAAAATCAACTTTAGTATTTAATTTTAAATTACTTAGCTCAGCTTGATCAGAAATAAAAATCGAACTTCCATCAAAAGACGTCACCTCATCTAGATTCTTAATTTTAACTAGATCAAAATTATAACCATAAACACTTTTTAAAAGTTGAGTGTCAAAAAAAAGTGGCAACTCATTTTGATAAAAAATTTTAGTTTTTTTATTATTTAGCAAGTTTGTTCTTAAAATTGCCAAAATGGGCATAGTCATTGACGAAAAGCTAATCACCGTGTCGGCATTAATATTATTTAACTTAGCAATCACCCACTCTAACAAACAAGACAGAGGGTGCCCTAACCTTATATAATCAAAAGCTGTTGGTAACTCACTTAAAGCAATTTCGCTAAAATTATTGTCACTAAATAGAATTTCAAATTTATTCAAAAATTGAACCTTGGCTAAACTTTCATTATAAATATCTAGCCTATGAGTTGTTTGGCTTAACCAGCTCGCTGGAATATTATCTAATGTATCTCTTACGTAGTTTAGTAGTTTACCACTTTTCATCTCATTCACCTTTAATTTGAGCCTAATATACATTACTTATATTTATTTTAAAAGCATTCATATTACTCAAACAGGCTATAGTGTGGGCTTCAAACCATTATGCTTGGAAATAATTAGTTGTTAATATGATAAATTACTGCTTAGTTTTAATGAAATTTTGAATTCAAGAACAACATAAACTAACTTCAATATCTTTTAAATAAAAACCAGTTTACCCTTTACAAAAATTAAGTAACCTCATTTTTATTACTCTCCACTTATTAGGCGTTTACCTTAGATATATCAATTACTTACCTCTACTTTGTTAATATATTAAGAGGATTATACCTAGTGTTCACTAGATAAGTAGATACTTTTTTGCAATAATATACCCTGCCCAGTTGTCTATATTACAAGGCCATTTTGGCCAAAACAAAACAAGGAGATTAAACGATGTCAAAATCTACAACATTCCAAAGGGCTATCATTCTTTCAGCACTTTCAATTGGCTTTACAACGGTCACACAAGCCAAAACCCCTGCAAAGCAAAAGACTATAGCAACAAAAAAAATGAGTACATTCCCAAATACTGTCAAAAATCCAAAGCCAGGGGAAATTATTGTTAAATGTGCTGGTATTGCCAAAAAAGGGAAAAATCATTGCGGAGCGAATGGCCATGCTTGTAATGGACTTTCAGCCAAAGACCCTAAAATTAAAGATTTTGACAAAAATGAGTGGATTTATGTTCGCAAAGAAGTTTGCGACTCAACTCCAGGTAAAATTGTTGGAAAAAAACGAGTAATAAAAGGCTAAACCTTGAAGCAAAGTTTAAATCATAAAGTGGGCCTCGGACTTAGGTTCACTCACTTTGACTCTATTTTAAACAATAAACCTCAAACCCCTTGGTTTGAGGTAATTACCGATGATTTTCTAAATGAAGGCCCTCACCATAAAAAGCTATTAAAGCTGAGACAGTCCACCCCCATTGCCTTTCATTCAATTGGCTTAAATATTGGTGGCGTGGACCCATTCAACAAAGATTACTTAGCAAAATTTAAACAATTATATAAAGTATACGAACCAGCCTGGATTTCAGATCACCTATGTTGGTCAGCACACAATGGAAACTATCATCACGACTTACTGCCTATCCCTAAAACAATGGAAGCTCTTAATTCAACCTGTGCCAGAATTCAATATTTACAAGACTACTTTGGGCTAAACTTAGCCATAGAAAATATTACTTCATACATAGATTATAAAAATGAAACATTCACTGAAATTGAATTTTTGAAGGCTATTATAAAACGAACTGGTTGCAAATTATTATTAGATATTTCTAATGTTATTATTAACTATAAAAACCGAGGGCAAGACCCTGAAGACTACTTTAGTGAATTTCCAATCAGTGAAGTTATTCAAGTTCATCTTTCTGGAGGAACTTTTGATGAAAATACTTTTATTGATAGTCATAGTGAATCTGTTAATATTTTTGATATTGAAATTCTAAAAAAGTTAATCACAAAAGGACTTAAAGCATCATATATGATTGAAAGAGATGCTAATTTACCTAGCTTTGCAACTTTAGAAAACGAGCGACAACAAATTACCGAGGCTATTAGTGACATACTCTGAGCATTTAAATAAAGTTTCACAATCAATCTTAAACTTTAATCAGAGTTTACACGACAACTTACAAGAAATTATCCAATCTAAATCCATTGCTAATATTTCAATTTACAGAAAAAATTTATTTTTTGGCGCTTTCAATAATTTAACAACAGACTATGTCGGACTTAGATCTCATTTAGGTAATAACAATTTTAAATTTTTAGTACGTAAATACTTGCTCGAAAGTAAAATTAAATCTCCAAATATTTTTGATTTTTCTAAATATTTTTCAATTTTTTTACTTAACACTTTTGATTTTCACAAAGACGACTTATTAACTCATTTAGCCCGGCTTGATTTATTATATCAGTATGGAGAAGTCAATAAGTCACAAACTATAAGAGTTACAACAGGAGTTTTTGCCTATTGGAGTGGCTTAATTAATAAAGTAGATAATTTGAGTCCACAAATTGATAAGAACTCTCAAGAAGAAGTTATCGTTTTTGATGATAATGGTGAGCGCTGTTTAAAGCTAAAGGCTCGTACATATGTTTTATAACGACAATGATATTAATAAATATTATAAATATGCCTTAGCCTTAACAAATAATAATGAGCTAGCTTTTGACTTAGTTCACGATGCACTCATTAAGGTACAAACTAAATTTTTTTTCAAAAAAGATGCTTATATACTCACCACAATTCGAAATTTATTTTTTAACTCTATTAAAAAAAAAGATAACAACTATAGCTCTCTCGAAAGAATTGAAGCTATTGATAGTATTGATTTAGAAGAAATAACTGCAGAAAAATTTGATATTCATGCTTTACTTGCCATACTTACAGAGGAGGAGCGAGAGATAATATTTCTTATTGAAGTAGAAGGTTATACCTATAAAGAAGTTGCCAATCTAAAGGGAATCAGTAAAGGAACTTTACTTTCAAAGTTACACCGATTAAAAAAACGCCTTAAAAAATGGAGTGAAAAAAATGGATAAAAATCTTAAACAAGCACTCATAGATCATTATAATTCACAATGTATGACTCCGAGCCAGCTAAAACTAATTAAATCTCAGGTCGGCTATAAAAATATAAAATGGATTAAGCCATTAACTGGTGGCCTTATTGTAGTCACTATTATTTTGTTTACTTTTCTTTTTAATCAAAAGCCACCCACTATGCAAAGTATTGCCAATGAAGTTTCATATAATCATCAAAAAAATATGCCTGTTGAAGTTTTAACTAATAATTATAAAGAGTTAAATGAGGCTCTAGATCGCTTAGATTTTACGTCTGTTCCCAGCATTGTTCTTGGCAAGAAATTTAATCTAATTGGCGGTAGATACTGCTCAGTTCAAGGTCGAATTGCAGCACAGCTTAAGCTTAAAAATTCTATTGATGGTAAAGAATATACTCTCTATCAATTTAAAAACAATGGATTAGTCCCAAGTAATTCTAGCCCTAAACTCTTAGTTGATGACTCAGTTACTATCAAGATTTGGAGTGAAAACGATTTGGGCTATGCTCTAGCAATTGGTAAATAGAAATAAGCATTAGCTATGTTTTTATACTGAATTGTATTATGCGTAAATTATGATAGAAAGATGCTCATGAGTATAAGTAGCAAAAAATATGGGCAAGGTGATTCCTCTTACCAAGCTGCCAATAAACTCCCTGGCATTACTAAGTTATGTGAAGACTTTTACCATTATATGGATTTACACCCTGAAGCAAGGGTCATTAGGGAAATGCACCCTAAAGACCTCACACAATCTATTGAAAAACTTGCATTTTTTATTTCTGGCTGGCTAAATGGTCCACGCATTTATCAAAAAAATATGGTTTAATTAATATTCCAAATTTTCATAAAAAATTTCCTATTGGTAGTAATGAGAAAAACGCTTGGCTGACTTGCATGGACAAAGCGATTGATAATCAAGACTATTTCAAAAATGACTTTAAAACATATTTGAAATCTCAGTTTAGAATTCCGGCTGAACGAATTAAAGCCATATCAATCAAAAAATAAGTTATACAACCTATTAGTAAACTGATAATCTTCATAAATTCTAACTCAATATTTTTTAAGGGTTAATATGTACAAAGTAAAAAAAGTCAGCTCTCATGATATTAGCAATGTAAAAAAGTTTTTAAATAAATTTGAGCAAACTTCTCAATTTTTAATTAACAATTTGAAAATGTATGGCCCTAATTTAAGTGATCATCCCAATAGTGGGAACTATAAAGTTTTAACTGAAGATAACCAAATTATTAGTGTTTTTTATCTCAGTCGTCGCGGGAACATCATGATCTAAAATTCTAAGCATATACCCTCTGACATCGTTTTAAATGAATGTATTAATGAGCAACTTGAGATACGTGGTTTTATTGGTCATTGGGACTCCATAAACCCTATATATAAATTATATAAACTCAAAAATCCTAAATACAAACCATCATTAGAGTCTAAAGAGTTTCTTTATTGCCTCTTATTTGATGCTAACAATAAACAAATTGAGCATCAAAAAAATGTTCGCTTATTAATTGAAAGCGATTTTGAACAATGGCTAATTCAATCAAATGCCTACATGAAAGAATTAAATTTACCAATAGACTTAACCATTGACCAAATGCGGGCAAGCTTTAAAGTAAAAGTTAAAAATAAAGTCTGGTGGGGGTTATTTGATAAAGATCAGCTATTATCTAGAGCTGCATTAAACTCAAATGGAGACAAAATAGGTCAAGTTGGGGGAGTCTTTACGCCTAAAAAATTTAGAAAAAATGGTTATGCTAAAAAAACAATGCTCCATATGCTTAAAGACTGTATAGAGATACATAAGCATACAAAAAGTATTTTGTTTACAGGAGAAACTGATATACCCGCTCAAAAACTATATGAATCAATTGGTTACAAACGTATCGGAGAATTCGCCCTTATACTTAGTTAGACCAATTTTATAAAATTGGCATTAAAACAACCGTCCCCACTATTAAGCCTTAATCTCTATAGACTATTAAAAAAAAACAAGGTATTGGTAAAGTTCACCTTAGCCAAATGGTAATTATGTCTATTCTTAGTTTTTCTGACCTTAAATTAAATCAACTCATACAAAAGTCTTTAGATGACCTTGACTACAAGGTGCCCACGCCAATTCAAAGCAAAACCATCCCTCATGCACTTAACGGACAAGACATTTTAGGTATTGCTCAGACCGGAACAGGAAAAACAGCCTCATTTTGTTTACCTATCATCAATCACTTGATTGCAAGTAATAAAAATTTATCAGCTTACTCTCCCAAAGCCTTAGTACTCACTCCAACTAGAGAGCTCGCTATACAAATTGAAAAAAACTATAGTAACTATAGTAAGTTTACAAAACTTAAATGCACTTCAATTTTTGGTGGGGTAAACCAAAAAAAACAAGTAAATATACTTAAATCGGGAGTTCATACGCTTGTTGCAACACCTGGTCGTTTATTAGATTTAATGAGTCAAAATCTTTTGCGATTAGGGCATATCGATTTTTTTGTACTAGATGAAGCCGATCGCATGCTAGATATGGGTTTTATGCCCGCTGTAAAAGATATAATCAAACGCCTACCTCAAAAAAGACAAAATATGTTTTTTTCAGCAACAATGCCACCTGAAATTCAAAAGCTAACTAGTAAAATGCTAAATAACCCCATTAAAGTTGAAATTACTCCACAAGCAACAACTGTTAAAAAAATCGCCCAAACAGTAATGTATGTTGAAAAGTCTAAAAAAATATCTTTATTAATACACCTGTTAAAAAATAATAACTTTAAAAAAACTTTAGTTTTTGTTGAAATGAAATACGCAGCAAATAGAATTGCTAAAAAGTTAGAGTCAAATGGAATAGCCAATGCCGTTATCCACGGAAATAAGTCGCAATCAGCTCGTCAAAAAGCAATACAAATGTTTGCTGATAATAAGGTTAAAGTGCTTTTAGCTACGGATATTGCCTCTAGGGGTATTGATATTAATGGTATTACCCATGTTATTAATTATCAACTTTCTAACATAGCTGAAAGTTATGTTCACCGGATTGGCCGAACAGCCAGAGCAGGGGCTGAGGGCAAAGCTATTTCTTTAGTTACCGCTGATGAGAAAAGTTTTTTAGCTCATATTGAAAAAGTAACTGGCCAAAATATTTTTGTTGAGACTGACCAACCATTTCATTCTGAAGCGGCTTTATCTGCACCCATAATCAAGGCCAGTAAGGCCAAAGCTAAAATAGATAGTGAGCGCAAACAAAATGCTCGCGCCAATAAAAAGAAACAGTATAGCCGTCGTGACCCCAAAAAATCTGGCCCAAAGAAAAAATCATCAAACCGTAAAAAGTCCTCTAAAAAGAAAACTAAAAAATGGTAACTCATTATATTTACTTTAATAGGAGAGTTTAATCAGTGAATTTGTATTTTAAGTTTTTTTTTCTTATTATAAGACGACTATTTTACACTAAAAATAAAAAGCTTACTGATAACTGTATTACAAATTTTACTGTTGGTTTTTTTGATTTAGATTTAAACTTTCATATGAATAACGGTCGATTCTTTTCCGTTATGGACCTTGGCAGGTTTGATTTAATGATTAAGACTGGCTACTTCTACAAAATAATAAAATCTGGGTATTATCCTGTAATTTTATCCGAGTCTATTTTATTTAAAAAATCATTAAATTTATTTAACACCTATGAAGTGCACTCAAAAATTGAAGCCTGGGATGATAAGTTTTTCTATATTACGCAAAAATTTTACCTTAGAGACAAAATTGTTGCCTCAGCTAGTGTCCGTGCTTGCTTTAAAAAGAGAAGCCAAAAAGGAATTATATCGCCTAAGTCTTTATTTGAGTTTATTGGTGAAGAAGTTCTAGACTTAAAGTTAACAAATTTATCTAAAAAACAAATTGAGCTAGATGAGATACTGGTACCAAGAAATTAATTTTTAATTTTAAGCAACTCTAAACCCATATTATATTCTATGTTTTTTTCAAAGGCTTCTTAAAATTAGTCATCTAAATGTCATTTTTTTGTTAAGTATATTTTTTCACTTGATCAATGAAGTTTAAAATATAAATATAAATAAAAAGGAGATCATTAACATGAAGATTATCTTAATTACATTTTCACTACTTATTCAGTCACTTGCTTTTAGTGGTGAAGAAAGTACTTCTTCAAAAAAAGGTTTTAAACTTATCTCTGTTAAAAAAGGGTCACTTTACCAGTCTTTAGGACTTCAACAAGGTGACATATTAAAGAGTTATGATAATGAAAAAATTAGAAATGTGACCGAAGCTATGAATTTTTATAAAAAACTTAACTCTGGAAAAGTACAAAAAGTTATACTTGAACGCGATGGCAAGGAACAAATTTATAATATTGAGTAGCTAAGTAATAATTTTTTAAATTTTAATTTTCTTTTATTGAAATCCATGTAAACAAAATTAGAACAATTTAAAACACTAATCGCTATACAATTATATAGGCCTAATATGAGTTTCAAAAAATATATTATTTTTACATTAAATAGAGCTAATACTATTGGAGTAATTATAATTTTTTTTACAATTATTTCTTTTGCCGGCTCTTACTTTTATTATTTCGATATATTTAATAGCTTTAGATTTCAATACTTTTTATACTTGTTTCCCCTAGGTATGTTTAATGCATACTTTAAGAATAAATTTTTCATGTGCCTAATGTTATTTTTTTCCCTTGTTAATTTATTTATAATTGCCCCACATATGGTCCCTACTAATATAGAAAGTAGCCATAACATAAAAGTACTTTACTCAAATGTACTCACTTCAAATACGCACCACCAAAAACTAATTGACCTTATAAATATTAATAACCCAGATATTATTGGGTTAGTTGAGGTTGATCAGAAATGGGCTAAAAGTTTAGAGCCTTTAAAAAAAGCTTACCCTTTTTATAAAATTATCCCTCAAGATAATAGCTTCGGCCTAGCTCTCTACTCTAAATTTGAGTTCAAAAACTTAGAGGTTACACGCAGTAGTGTTGGCATTAAGTCAATTTATTCGAAACTAAAAATAAATAATAAAGAACTAAATATTTACTTAACTCACCCCCTCCCCCCAACTTCAAAAAATTACTGGAATAACAGAAACGAACAATATTTAAATAATTACCAATTTTTATTAGACAAGCAGGGAAGTACTTTTTTATTTGGTGACTTTAATTCCGTGCCCTGGACGACGAGATTACAAAAAA
>CALJPJ010000144.1 GCA_937980625.1 uncultured Bdellovibrionales bacterium | reverse complement strand
GAATGCACATTGAATATATGCCAAAACATCTTTAACTTCACTGCGATCAAAAAATGCAGTACCACCGGTAATTTTATAATCAATATTTGAGCGTCTAAGATCCCCTTCAATTAAACCACCTTGGCTATTAGACCTATACAAAATAGCAATATCTTCTAACTTAAATCCCTTTCTTAAAAAATGATTAATCTGATTTGTCACCTCAGTAGATTCTTCCTCTTCGTTAGAGTAAGTAAATAGCTCGGGAATTTCACCAGAGTCTGAATACCCTTCAGCAACTAAAACTTTATCATGACGATCAGTATTTTTTTGAATGACACTATTTGCTATATTCAATATTGAAGATGTGGAGCGATAATTTCTTTGCAGCCGAACAACATGGCAAGGACTAAATTTTTTAGGAAAATTCAAAATATGACTAATAACGGCTCCCCTCCAGCCATAAATAGATTGGTCATCATCTCCAACAACAGTAATATTTTTATGACCACTCACCAATAAGTTAATTAATTTCATTTGCGTACTATTAGTATCCTGGAACTCATCAACCATTACTTGTAAAAAATGATTTTGATAAGCTTGCAATACAGAACTATCACTTTCAAATATTTTTATAGGTAATAATAACAAGCCTTCAAAATCAACAACACCAAGTAATTTAAGTTTATTTAAATACTTTGGTAATAAAATTTGCACTAAATCTAAATCTGCATCATCAGGATCAGAATTTTTAATCTTAGTTTGCCCGCGACTTCTCCATTCAGACATTAACGAAATAATTTTATCTAAATTAACTGAGTCTTTATCATAATGATTAATCTTTTTTAAAAATGACTTTAAAATAGCCTTGGTATCACCTGAGTCAATAATGCCAAAGTTTTTTGGTAAACCAACAACATCATAATGTTTTTTTAGAACTGAAACACCAAATGAGTGAAATGTACCTGCCCAAATTTTTTTAGACGATTTACCAATTTTATTTGCAACTCTCTCTTTTAACTCACTAGCAGCTTTATTCGTAAATGTTAAAACTAACACTTGATCAGGCCTAACAATTTTTTCATCTATTAACCGCCCTGTGCGAGTGACCAATACAGTAGTTTTACCGGTACCTGCTCCAGCTAATATTAATTGCGGGCCGTAATTATGTAATACAGCCTCCTCTTGCTCGGGGTTAAGCCCCTTTAACCATTTACTCATTTGTTCCTTATACTGAATAGCTTCTAATTAAATTAACTTCATCATTGTTTAACTCAAACTTATTCATACTTAATATATTACTTTTCATTCTGGCTAAGTTTGTTGTACCTGTAATAGGAATAATTCCAATTTGTTGAGCAAACTTAAATATCACTTGAGCTGGGTCAACGTCATACTTGTTTGCTATTTCGACCAACTCACGCGATTCCCAAACATTTACATTTGCAGTTAATAAAGAAAACCCTTGATATTTTATATTATTGTTTTGACAAAAATCTAAAATTTCTTTGTCCCAAACCATACTTGCAAAACATCTATTTTGGACAAAAGCTGGCTTTACCTCAGCCTTTTCATAAATTTCTTGTAAATGATTAATACTTACATTACTTAGCCCAATAGCCCTTATTTTTTTAGATCTATAAAGTCCTTCCATGGCTTTCCACACTTCAAAGTCTTCACTTCCGACACGATTAGAGTACATTGGACCATGCAACAAATAAGAGTCTAAGTAATTAGTATTTAGGTTTTGCAAACTATTATGAAATGATGAGTTCACTTGATCTGCATAGTTATCGTTTTCGTTATAAGGTAACCTATGATCTTGCCCTCGCTGATATGTAAATTTGGACTGTATAAATAAACTCTTTCGATCAAGCCCTTTTTGAAATAATTGGCTTAATCGCTCTCCCATATAATCTTCACGATAGTGTTTCTTTTGATTTGCAGTATCTATAGCTATAAAGCCTGAATTAATAGCCCCCTCAACTAGGTCTGCCGTTTTATCTTCTTTCCAAGCTGTACCATATATAAAATCAGGATAATTCATAATTACTCCACTTTAATTTAAATACTTTCTAAATTTACAATAATATAAATTTAATTACTAAAGCTATTAAGTACTTAATTAGCTACTAAGTGTTTATTTGAAACTACTTTATCGGAATGGGCAATTCTTACCCTATAAATGCCCCAACAGCTTTAAAAAATGTGACGCGTTAAGCTCAATTGTTTCTTTTTTGGATCTGACTTACTTATCTTATAAACCCATGCAGTTTTGCTTATTTTTTAAACTAAAAAGGCTCTGTTTACTTCAACCAAAATATCATAAAGCCTTGTATTTATAAAATTAGCTATATCATTACTTTATACTGACAAAACAACACGTTTTATTTGCTATTTTAATTACACCTACCCTGATAGTTAAAACAGTTTTTGGCTCTCTTTATAAAGGATTATAAAGAGGGCCCAAGGAGAATATTACTTCAGTAAAATCTTATTTATTTAAGGGAATAAGTTAGACACTTTATTATTTTATATTTCAATTCATAAAGCTTTCAACACTCATATATGGAGAGAGGTAATCAAATAAAAGCCCAGAAGCATCAATTAAAAGCCAAAGTATTATCAATGGGATACCCACATCTATTATTTGCCTAGAAAAATTTGGAATTATGTTACCTAAAAATACTATTTTTAAAATGGAAACCACTGTAACTGAAGAGGCACATAAAACAGCAACATAAAATGCATTTGTTTGATTTAACTTAAAAGCCCAAAAAACTAAACTCAATAGCACCAGTGAATGTAAAAACTTTATTATCAATGGCTTTTTACCTATTGATAGACCATACAATAGTGTAAATAATAAGTTCAACACAGCCGAAATTGATACTATTGCAACTAAATTATCTGATAATTTATTTTTAAAAACAAAAAAGATCAAAAAGTTAAATGCAGCTAATTGTATAAAAAAACGAGTTTTTTTACCAAAAAAGAATAATGAAAACAAACTAAAAAAAACTATGGTCACTGCCGAATAAAAATCTTTAGGCGGAAATGTGGGCATATCAAAGTAATAATACATTTCAAAGGCTAATAGAGAACTAAAAATTACTCGTGAAAAATTAACAAAAAAATATGAAGCTTCGACCCCTTTAAATATGACAGTGAACAACAGTATAAACAACACTGGAATAAATAAGATAATATTATTCGCGTCAGTTATATAACTAAAGAACTCCATAACTTATGGTAAGCGTGTATGTTCTAAACAGTCAACTCACTATAATTTTTCATAAAATCAAAACTCTATTTTAGAATCATAACTTACTTCTAGTAAGACTAATAAATGCACTTCAATTTCTATAACAACCCATTTTTAAAATTACATTACTTTACTTTACTACTGACTTAAGGTATTGGGTAGCTAGCTTCTCTACGAACACTTAAACTACTAATAATAATAATAATAGGTTTTTCATTGTGAAGGTCATCAAAAAAAGTATTATTAAAGAATCAATATCGCCGACAGATTTTAATCAATTAAACCTAAAATTTTCGTGCCAGGATTGTTCTTATTATATTCACCCCGAAAAACTATGCTGCTTAGGTTATAAAACTGAACCTCATTTACTAAAAAACCAAATGAACTTATACAATAAATGTGGACAACTCATTTTTTGTAGATTTCTAGAGATTGATTAATGGTTTTAATCTCAAAGTGTTAGTTCAACAACTAATGGCCAATGATCTGAAACTCCATAAATTTTGTCACCTTGAACTTTAAAAGAGTTTGGACGTTTCTTTTTACTAGTTTGATTATCAGCTTTATTGGCTAAATAAGTTTTTTTAACTTTCCAGCCTGATGATACAATATTTTTAGACACTAATATCATATCTAAAAATGACCATGACTTTTTAGGAGCATAATAATTAGTCCCCAAACACTTATAACAGCTATCTTCATGTGGTATTAGCCAATGAGACTTAACATAGTTATCAAAGATTTTATGTTTTTTATTTTCTCTTGCTGGAGTATTAAAATCTCCACCTGCAAAAACTAATCTATCTTTAGGTAATTTATCAATTAATTTATTTAAATAGTTATACGATTGTATTCTCAACTTATATGGGTGAAATGGAGCTGGAAAATGAGCCGCAAAACCAGTAACAATACTTCCATCAGGAAATTTAAAGTCTTGCCTTAAAAAACCTCGTGTATCACGTTTTCTTTTTTTAGAAATGTTTGTATAAGGAACCATTAGCAGCTCAGGCTCACCAATGGCTGGTAATTTTGATAAAAAAGCAACATCGATACCTCTTTTATCCCTCCCCTCTATAAGTATACTTTTAAAATAACCTAAACCAGTTAAGTAGTCTTTCCTAAGTCTTTCTAAAATTTGAATATTTTCAACCTCTTGAAATACAATAATATCTGGTCCTTGCCCCTTAGAAACCTGCTTAATGGAGGCAGCAATTCGCTTTAGTTTTTCAGTTAAAACTCTCTCATTCCAGTCCCAATAAAGACATTGGTCTCTCCATTTTTTTCTTGAGATTTTCTTACAACCTTGAATGTGCTTTTTACTTCTTTTTTGACTCAGTGGTAAAAATGTATAATCGGTTTTACCCTGATCATGAGTCGTATCAAATAAATTCTCTACATTAAAAGTCATTATAGAAACCTGATGACTTTTAGTTTTTTTAGCATGAGAGGCGAATACGAATAAAAAAACTAAAATAAAGGAATTAATCTGTTTCATTTTTTACCACATTTGTTAAAGTTTAATATATGACATTTGATTCACAAACTATATATATCGTTTGCTTGACTACTGCATTCACTATTTGTCTTTTATATATTGCAATAAAGCAATATTTAAAAACTAGCACTGAAAGTAAGATCAATGATATTGAATGGTTAGAACCCCCTAAATATAATGCTACTCTGCCAAATGGAATTAAAATTGCTTATAGACAAGACGGCAAAGGTAAAGACCTTTTGTTAATACATGGGATTGGAGCAAACACCTTTTGTTGGCGTTTAATTTACCCTCAACTTTGCAAAAAGTATAAAGTTACATGTATAGATTTACCGGGTTTTGGCTACAGCATTAAGTCAAAAGAGTTAAACTGTGGGCTCGATGAACAAATGACAAGCGTAAATCTATTTGTAGACACCATAAAACTCAATAAACCCATCTTAATCGGCTCGTCGATGGGAGGCACTATTGCTTTATGGATGAGTATGAATCACCCCAAAAAGTACACAAAAGTGATTGCCTTAGCTCCTGCTGCCGGAGTTAGGCTTATTCCAGTTTTATTTAGAAAAATTAAATCTGTGTCCTATTATTTAAACTGGGGACTAAACCAAAAAACAATGATTCTAATTTTAAAGCATATTTTTAATAATAAAAAACTTGTTACTAATTATACTGTCAAAGGTTACTTACAACCTTATCTAAATAATAAAACTGACAGTATTCATGGCTTTGTTAGCGCAAAAGACTTAATCTTAGACTCAAGACTCCCTCATGCGTTCAGTAATTTGTCAATTAAGCCATTAATTATTGCTTCTAGAAAAGATAAAATGGTGAATAAAAAGAGTATTCAAGCTCTTTTAAAGGCTTTGCCAAAATATGATTTTCACCTACACGATACAGCCGGACATCACATTATGGAGGAAGTTCCTAATTGGGTTTTAGAAAAAGTGCACGACTATCTCAACGTTACTTAGTTTTAATAGCTATTCCAGACAAGGTTATTGTTGCTATAATCCCTCTAGCATTACATATAAATAACTTAGAACTATTTAAAGTTTTAGTTTTATAACTACTTTTAATATTAACAATAGCATTGGCTCCAATTGCCTTGGCTTTCTTTTTCAAACTCCTCACAGATGAAGCAAAAGAATCAAAGCATGCTTCTTTATCTGACTTATTGATTGCGCTAACACGGCCACTAGTTTTAATTCGTTTTATCTCTTTTGAATTGTCAGGATACTTTTGATCTCCCCAAAATAACTGCAAACTGCTTTCAGACAAGTCGCTAACTGAAGAAAGAGCTTCTTTAATGTTATACTGCCCCCCCTGACCTAAGCTTGAAAATGTGAAACTACTAATGAAAAATATTATAAAAGTTAAAAATATAGTTTTCATGACCTCACCTCAAAATTAGTTAATTTTATAACTCAAAATATAATCATACCGAAAATTGATTCAACAAACAAAGATCTCTTGTAATTTTACTTATTGTTAATTTATTTAAATGATCAACACTTACAAGATTTACCCTCGTGTCAACTGACTCATCTTTAGCTATTGCTAAAGATAAATATAAGTTTTTATAATTATACAAAAAGGCTGTTATTGAATTATTATTTAATCGCTTAGCTAATATCATAATTTTACTTTTTTCATACTCAAAATAAATTTTTGCATTTTCTTTATTAAACTGAAGCCCAAAGCACTTAAATACAGCCTCTTTTAAGGTCCATAACTGTAAAAATGTATTTTGTTGAAACTCCGTATTTTTTTTAGAATAAATATATTTACTTTCAAATTCATGAAAATACTTTTCTACGATTTTAGGATAAGCTGTTGAACGAGTCGTTAATTCCACATCTAAACCTAAATCAAGTACTTTTGAAACTGCCACAGCTACATAATTTTCACAATGACTAATATTAAACCTTGGACCATTCAAAATGTATGGTTTACCATATTCAGATTTAAGTAAATCTATTTTCTCGATAGAGAATTCTTTATTGAGAGCTAATGCCAATAAATAACGCGACAAAATAAACTCTTTTTCTTTTTTTTTATTAAACATTTGCTTGGATATATTTAAGTTCATATTTTTTAAGTATTGCTTAAAATAAGAGAGCTGCTCAAATTTTGATGTTTCAAGAATATAAATATTTACTTTACAAGCCATAATAAACTTCACACTAAATAAATTAGTTCATCTAATTTAGAATAAGTAACGTAAACTTATTGTTTATAAAAGAAGAATACAATTTTTATTTTTGATTAAAACTCGTTAATACTTGTTATTCTAATTTAGTTTTAACTATATATAGTACATAATAAAGCTGCTCTCATAACTCGACCAACGCCCTAAGACCAAAGTATAAAACTAGACTAAACTATCATCTTCTAGACCTGTGTCTCGTTAAGTCTCGACTAGACTGGCCGAAAAGCTATTTAAGACCAAGAGCTTAAGACTTACAACTTAAGAATTAAGTAAAAACAGGAGAGGAAATTATGTCACTACGAATATCAACTAACCTAGCAGCAATTAACGCCCAAAGAACAATGGGAAATAACCAAAGATCAATTGACCGAACTTATGAGCAACTCGCCAGTGGTTCAAGGATCAATAAATCAGCAGATGATGCGGCGGGTTTAGCCATCTCCGAAAACATGAGAGCTCAACTAAGATCTGGACGTCAAGCAAGAAGAAATGCTGAAGATGGAATTTCGTTTGTACAAGTGGCAGAAGGTGGCCTTAACCAAGTTAATAATATGATTATCAGACTAAGAGAGCTTTCAATTCAAGCCGCTTCTGATACTGTTGGAGAAGCTGAACGTGGATATATACAACAAGAAGTTGAACAAATTAAAACTGAAATAGATAGAGTCTCTAGAGCTACGAAATGGAATAGTACTCCCTTACTTGATGGATCTAGCCCAGTTTTTGACTTTCAAATTGGAATACATAGTGACCCTTACTTAGATCAAATCTCTTTTGATGCCTCACAACTAGATACAACACTTGATGGGCTCAACTTACAAAATATAGACTTAACAACAAAAGAAAATGCACAAGACGGCTTGGCCTTCCTTGATGCTTCACAAGAAAAAATAGGAAGTGTGAGAGCCTCTTTTGGTGCCCTGCAAAATCGTCTAACCCATACTTCAAGCCATTTACAGGTTTTTGAAGAAAACACAGCCGCAGCAAGAAGTCGAATTAAAGATACTGATTTTGCTGAATCAACTGCTGAACTGACAAAACAAAATATATTACTACAAGCCTCAACTGCAATGCTGTCTCAGGCCAACCAAAAGAACAACTTGGCCTTAAGTTTAATTGGCTAACTTAAAATTAGTTTAAATTACCGCTCCCATTAGCACTAATGGGAGCTTTTTTTATATAAAAACCAACTAATACACAGAATCACTTGCCTCCCCCCCCCACTTTCCCTTTATAATTGAGTAGAATTATTTTCTAGGAGTAAACGTGGCAAAGAAAAAAACCAAAAAAAAAGCTAAGAAAAAAGTAACTA
>CALJPJ010000143.1 GCA_937980625.1 uncultured Bdellovibrionales bacterium | reverse complement strand
AAACGGAATTATTTTCTTACATGAATAACAATGACTTCTTGGAGATACAACACTCTCGTTTTTCGGGTAACGATATATTACAACATTAGCAAAGCTTCCAATTAAAGCGCCAAACAGAAAAACAATAACTTGATAATAAACATCAGTAATCAACATTATGTAATATCTTTATTTTTAAAAGTAAAAATAGCAAGAGCTAAATATATTAGAACCCAGGCAAGGCTATAAACTAACACTTTACCCACAAAATAACTATCTAACTCTATATTATTTGCCAATAAGGCTTTCCAATTCATTAATTCTAAGTTTGGAATAGCATATTTTAAAAGTGAATATATGACACTAAAAGATTCTCCTGATGATGTCACAACAATATCACGCAAAGACTCTACCCAGTGGCCAATTAAATAAATTGAAATAGAAACTGTAACAACTAATGACACTCTTAAGCATGAACTCAAAAAAATAGTTAATGATAAAATAATTAAGGCTTCCAATAAAAGACCAAACATAATTATCAATAAGTCGCTTACTGATCCATAACTAAAATAATAACTTTGTACAAAAAGAATGATCGAAAAAAACAAGGTTAAACCTAAAATCACTAAAAAAACGCCAAGAGTTTTACCTATTAAAAATTGGCTACGACTGACGGGGTGAGATAACAATGTCAGTAAAGTTTTATTCTCCACCTCTCTGTGTAACATCTGAGCACCTAAAAATATTGAAATAATTACTACAGAAATATTTAAAACAGCAATTGTAAAATCCATAGAAACTTTAGCCTGTTCAGCAAAGCTAAGCTGAGCCATAGCCATTGCGAAGCCTAACATTAATATCGATATAACTAATAAGGCGTACAGTATTTTATCTCTTAAAATTTCTCTAAATGTATTTTTTGCAATTAAAAAAATTGAATTCAACATTAACTCTCCCCTTGCAAAGAGACATAAGCTTCTTCTAGAGATTTTTGCTTTTTATGAATATCAGAAATAATTATTTTTTTACTGACTAATTGATGTATTTTATTATTAAGCTCATTTTCACCAATAACTTTTACTGATTTTTTTTGACCTTTATCAACATAATTAATTACAAATGATACCTGAGTACCACCTAGTATTTTACTTATTTCATCTGAAAAAGTAATCATTCCATTTTCAATAACTAATATCTTATCACATAACTTTTCAGTATCATCGAGCAAATGACTACTGAAAAAAATTGTTTTTCCCTCCCGAGCAGCATTTTTAATAATTTGACTTAATTGATATCTGCCGTCGGGATCCAAGCCCGATAGCGGCTCATCTAATACTATAAACTTAGGATCATGTACTAATGCTTGAGCAATACCAATTCTTTGAATCATGCCCTTAGAATAACTTTTAATTTTCTTATCCTTATCACCATACAAATGAACTTTTTTTAAAACTCTGTCGACTCTTTCATTTAGAACTTTACCAAATAAATTATTACTGAGTTGCCCATAGTATAATAAAAACTCTTTACCTGATAAAAAGTTATAGAAATTTGGTCTCTCAGGCAAAAAACCAATTTTTTTAAATAATTTTGGACTAATTTTTTCTTTATCAAAGTACGTAATATTGCCAGAATCTGGCTGAATTAAACCTAAAATTGACTTAATTGTTGTTGATTTTCCAGCACCATTAGCCCCAATAAAACCGACAACACTACCTTCTTGCACAGAAAAACTTACATTTTTTAAAACTTCTACCTTGCGACTGAAAAAACCTGTACGAAAACTTTTACATAAGTCATTAACTTCTAAAACCATAATAGGATTACCTTCACCAAAACAATTTAGAACTTTAAAAATATTTAAAGTTTTTATATTAATCTTATAAAAACACTTTAAACCTTAAAAAATAGCTTAATATAAAAAAAGCGTAAAAATCAAATTTTTAAAAAATTAAATTCTTTATGTGCTTAATGACTTTTTTCTAACGGGTAAACATCAAAATTGGCTTGTTTATGCTTTTTCAAAGCGAGAATAAAGGCACTTGCAGCGTCACTTTCTGTCAGACAAGGTACTGAGTAGGCTGTACAACTCTGACGAATACCAAAACTCGCTTCAACAGATCTCTTACCAGAGGTTGTATTTACAACCAAAGCGACTTTACCAGAACGAATTCGATCCACACAGTTTGGTCGCCCTTCATGAACTTTTTTAGTCACTAAACAGTTTAGCCCATTTTCCAGTAGATAGTTAGCAGTACCACCTGTTGCTGAAAGCGTATAGCCCATGGCCTCTAAATCTTTAGCTACAGTTAGTAACTCAGACTTATCTTTATCTCTCAAAGACAAAAACACCTCACCACTTAATGGTAGTTCAAAACGGCTGGAGACAAGAGCCTTTAATAGTGCTTCTGAATAATCATTTCCCCGCCCCATGCTCTCACCTGTTGACTTCATTTCTGGACCAAGTATTGAGTCTGAATCTAAAAACTTTTTAAATGGAAATACAACACCTTTGACTGCAGTTTTTTGTCCTGAATTCCATTTGTACTTATCAGGGTTAACTTGGTCTTTTGTAAAGCCTAACATAGCTTGCACACCCAAATTAACTAAGGGTATACCAGTGGCCTTTGCAATAAAGGGAACACTTCTTGAGCTCCTTGGGTTAGCTTCAATCATAAAAACTTCATCATTTTTTATTGCCAACTGTAAGTTTAAAAAACCTAAAATATTAAGCCTATCGGCTAACTTAACACTTAGCTCTTGCAGTTTAGTACAAACTTCTGGTTTTAGTCTTTGCGGTGGTATCACTCCCATACTATCGCCACTATGAACTCCTGCAGCTTCAATATGCTCAATCACACCACCAATAACAGACCAGTCAGGGCCTCTCACTAAATCAACATCTACCTCTAAAGCCCTTTCTAAAAATTGATCAATTAAACAAGGGCTTTTTTCATTAATAAATAAATTATGACGTTCAAAGTAGCTCTTTAACTCTTTTTCATCCTCAATAATCTCCATACGACGACCACCTAAAACATAACTCGGTCGACAAATAATTGGGTACCCAATATCTTTAACTTTTAATAGAGCTTCATCAATAGAGGCTGCCATTGCTGAACGAGGTATTAAAAATCCGAAATCTTTGCATACCTCAATAAAACGCCCACGGTCTTCGGCCAAGTCCATAGATTCCATACTTGAACCTAACATTTTAAAGCCTGCCTCAATTAATTTTGGCGCAAGGTTAATTGGTGTTTGCCCACCTAGTTGAGCGACAAAACCAACAGGGTTGATTTGATGTAAAATTTCAATAATAGACTCTTCATTTAAAGCCTCAAAAAATAAGGAGTCAGACGTATCATAATCAGTGGACACAGTTTCTGGGTTAGAGTTAATCATAGCCACTTTATAACCTTGATTTTGTAGCTCATAAACACTTCTAACACAGCTATAATCAAATTCTATCCCTTGACCAATTCTGTTGGGACCACTCCCAAGCATAACAATTGTGTCTTTACTATTTACAATAGGGTCAGGCTCTGACCAATAGGTTGAATAGTAATATGGAGTTTCGGATGAAAACTCAGCAGCACAAGTATCTACTTGATAAAACTTCGGCCTCACCCCTAAACTCCAGCGCTCATTTCTAATTTCATTTACAGTTTTGTTAAAGCATTTTGCCAAATGCTCATCACTGATACCTAAGCGCTTTGCTTTTAACAAATTATCTTTATTAAAACTTAAACTTTTTAATTCTTGTTCAAAGTCAACAACATGTGAGAATTGCTCAACAAACCATGGGTTAATCATAGTCATTGCACTTAACTTCTCTACTGAAAATCCCTCTCTTAATGCTTGAAATACATGGTACATTCTTTGACTATTAGGGTAACTTACTTTTTTCTCTAACAAGCCAACATCATCAAATAAAGTCTGATCAACCTCTAATGACATAAAACATTTCATAAATGACTCTTTAAATGTTCTACCAATCCCCATAACTTCGCCAACACTTTTCATTTGCGTTGATAATTGATCTTTAGCTCCTTGGAATTTCTCAAAAGCAAATTTTGGAACTTTTGTCACCACATAGTCTAGTGCCGGCTCGTAACATGACAAGGTTGTTTTCGTAATATCGTTTTGGATTTCATCTAGAGTATAACCTATAGATAGTAAGGCTGCAATTTTTGCAATTGGAAACCCAGTAGCTTTACTTGCTAAAGCCGATGAGCGACTTACTCTTGGATTCATCTCAATAACTACTCGGTCACCATTTTGAGGGTTAACTGCAAACTGGACATTAGCGCCTCCAGTTTCTACACCCACTTCATTAATTATTTTTTGAGCTTCGTCTCGCATTGCTTGATACTCGCGATCAGATAATGTTTGCTGAGGAGCCACAGTAATGCTGTCACCAGTGTGTACGCCGCACGGGTCAATATTTTCAATTGAACAAATGACAACGAATGTTCCATCTTTATCTCTCATAACCTCAAGTTCAAACTCTTTCCAACCAAGAATACTTTCTTCGACTAGAACCTCAGAGGTTGGACTTTCATGAAGAGCTGTTGCCAGCTTAGTTTTATACTCCTCTAAAGAGTAGGCAACACCACCACCACCCCCGCCGAGGGTATAATTTGGTCTTAAAATAATTGGAAAACCCAACTGGCTTGAAGCTTCAATTCCTTTTTCAAAGGTTTTAACCATTACACTTTTAGGATAACTGGCACCTATTTTATCTAATACTTTACAAAACTTAGCTCGGTCTTCAGCGGCTTCTATAACTTCTTTTTTTGCACCAAGTAACTCAATATTTAATTTCTTTAAAATTCCAGCAGCATCTAAATCAAGCGCTAAATTTAAGGCCGTTTGTCCCCCCAAAGTGGGTATAACAGCATCAGGTTTTTCTTTTTCGAGAATTTTTTCAACGAAGGGCACCTTTAAAGGTTCGACATAAACTCTAGTTGCCAATTCAGCATCAGTCATTATTGTTGCTGGGTTTGAGTTAATTAAAATAACCTCTAAACCTTCTGCCATTAAGGCTTTACATGCTTGAGTCCCTGAGTAATCAAATTCACATGCTTGGCCAATGTTTATTGGTCCACTACCTAACAATACTACTTTTTTTAAATCTTTTCTTTTTGCCATAACCTACACTTTTATTTGAGATTGATTATTATAAATATCTTCTATTTTAATATGTTTATATTGCTCAGCCTTATGCTTCATTCGAAAAAGTTTATTTATTAA
>CALJPJ010000142.1 GCA_937980625.1 uncultured Bdellovibrionales bacterium | reverse complement strand
GCAATTACAGGAGATAAATAGTTCATTCCTAAACTTTGCTTTTTTGTAATTGTAGCTTCTGCCTTAAAACAATTGTAATCACCTATTTTTTTTGTCTCGTTAGTCATGTTCCAATTTATATCTTCTTGATTAACAAGAACTTCTTGGGTCCAGAAACTTTGAAAAAAGGATTCATTTTTTTCTTTATTAAAGTAATATATTCTCTCGTGTCTTGCAACATTTCCTGTTTGATTTAGTAACAGGCCTAATTTCCTATTAGTTTTCATGTCGTACTGAGATTTATACAATGATTCATTTTCATTAAATGTTAAATAAAAAATGGTGGGAATTGCATTATTCGCTCTTCTTACTTTACTTTCTTTTCTTTTTAGTGTTAACTCAGTGTTTTTTTTTACATTTTCTAAATAGAGTTCAGGATCTAAGCTTGCCTTGTAGGTCACTTTGCCACTTGATATTTGTGAATGCAGATTAATTGAAAAAATCAGCGTGATAGTTATTAAAATATTTAATTTTATCATGTATTTATTTTTTAAGATTTTTACGTTAACGAGCTTAAAGTTTTTACACTTTAAGCTCGTTTTTAACTGTACTTAATTAACCACCACAAGCACCAAACAGACACGCATCAAATAGGTCAAAGTCATCTGGATATGCATCATCACAACGAACAAAGTCATCATAACCCTCTGCTTCTGCAGATGGGAGACTCATCAATTGTGTTAATGTGATGTCTCCTAATTTGTTGTTTTTTAAGTTAGTAGTGTTTAAAAAAAGTGATAATGTTATAGCTGCAATTCCAATAATTCCTGATATTTTTTTCATCTTAAGATTTGTTTTATTATTAATAAGCTTTTAGAGGGTCTTTTAAAGTATGCCACCCTTTGGACATATTGTTTGTTATCTCTACAACAAACAAAAAACCTTTTTTAATCGAAAATAATTTATGTCATATGGTGTAAAATTTAATTATTAATTTAATTTTTTTTAGATTTATTTTTTGCAGAGTAGCATGAAGCCTCATACTTAATTTCTTTTATTGCAGATGAGTTGACTTTTACTTTTTTTTCTAAAATTTTTTCAGCTATTTTAATAGCCTCTTCTGTTTTTCCATTTTCTTCATGAAGTTTAAATAATAAATATAGAGGGTAAAACTTTGAAGGGTTCATGTAGTAACCATTAGTATAATGACTTTTAGCGTTTTCAAAGTCTAATAAGTTTCTATAGCTATTGGCTAGGGCTAGTTCAATTGAG
Source organism: uncultured Bdellovibrionales bacterium (assembly GCA_937980625.1). Taxonomy (GTDB): domain Bacteria; phylum Bdellovibrionota; class Bdellovibrionia; order Bdellovibrionales; family UBA1609; genus JAHDIR01. The sequence goes on along the minus strand of CALJPJ010000142.1, from coordinate 1,313 downwards.
GGAGAGTTAATATACTTTTTAGACTGTTTTAATATTTTGATAGCTTGTCTGTTTCTCTTAGCAAGAGATAATCCTATTCCATAATCCATTAAAAACCTACCATTGTATTTTAAACTCATATAAGCATCACGATACTCTACTATTGAACTATGAAAATTATCTCTTTTGTAATCGTTTTTACCTACTTGCCAAATTCTAAAGCCTAAATCTAAATTTCTTATAAAACAGAAGCCAAAGATGCAAGTAGACAGGACGGTAATTGTTAATAGAAGTTTAAAAAAATTAGCGTTAGATTTAAAGCTAAGAACTATCATTTCCTGCTTACAATTGTAGTTTGATAGTATTGCAATTACAATAATTGCTACTAATTTTATAGGTAAAATATAGGTTGGGTAGGAAAAGAAAGCGAAACAAGAAATTGCGCCTAGCACAGCTACTAACATATGTTTTAAAAACAAGAAGTCATGCTCAATTTCAATTTTTTTAATAAAGTAGGTTATAGCGATTATAATCAGAAGTCCTATCAGACCATTTTCTATAAGAAATTGCAGCCAATCGTTGAAGGCAAAAGGAATATTATCTGCTAAATAAAAATCATGATTTTCATTTACCTGTCTAAAATATTCTGCTTGATAAAGCATGTAACAAGATCTAAAATTGTTAAAGCCAATTCCTGTTATCATATGCTCTTTGAATATTCTATAACATATTTTCCAAATTAAAAACCTCCCATCGGCAGATGGTTTTTTCAGGAAATAAAGAAAAAAACAAAATAAGAAAGTTAATAATGGTAAGATAGATAGACATATAGCCTTAAAAAATAAACTTTTATTAGAAAATGTCTTTAATAATGAAAAACGTTTTTCTAACAAGAGAACAGAACCCAAAATAATTGTTAAAAGTGCTGACCTAGAACCAAGAGGTAAGAGTAGAATTGCTATTAATATTAGACATACTAAAGTGATTTTATCTATTAAATAAAATAAGATTTTATTTTTATTCCCTATCTGTTCATTTATTTTGTCTTTAAAAAAATAAATTCCTATTGCAATACACCAAGTAATGCTCAAAAAACCTCCATAAGGACCTGGGTTAAAGAAACCTCCTGTCAATTTAAAATTACTATTATTGAATGGTGCATAATCTAAAAGTTGTAAAAACCCATGTAAAGCTTGAACTGTGCCTGATATTACTATAGTTAATATTAACCAAAAATTATAGGCGCGGTTTAAGCGGTTTATATTTCTTAAAATAACATAAACCAAAGATAAAATCAGCAACTCTAAAAATCTTAATGAAAGAGAGTTATCGTT
>CALJPJ010000141.1 GCA_937980625.1 uncultured Bdellovibrionales bacterium | reverse complement strand
ATAATATTTAATTCTACTTTTTACATCTTCATCAAAAGGAATAATAGCGTTATCAAAATTGTCTGGTAACAGTTGTTCAGCTTTTTTTCTAAAGTTAGTAAAAGAGTTTTTGATTTCAAAATTTAATTCAGTAAATAATCTGTTTTGATGTTTTACCATCAAGTTAGGTCCATAATTTTTATTTTCATTAAATGCATTCCAAGCAAAAATTTTTATATTTTCAATATTACGCCAGCTTTTGTTAGGCTCAAAGGTGGCTTTTGGTACTATTCTTTTTATATTTTTGTATCGACTATTAAAAAAAATTTCTTGAGCCTTGTTGCTAAAGTGAGGTGAATATATAAATTGACCACGCATTTTTTTGTAATAATTTACAGCCTGGCTAATTTGATTAACTACTACTACTTTGGGTTGTAACACAATACACCTTTATAAATTAATAATTAGGTAACTAGATCTAGAAAATCACCAGAAGAATAAATTAGTTGGTATTTTAAAGCAATATTTATTAATCCCTCCCCTTGATCACTAAAGAATGAACTGATAAATTATAAACTCAACAGGAGGATTATATGGGGATTGAAAGTTTAGTTTTGCAAATTATTATTGCTCTCGGAATTTTAAACGTTTGGTTATTTCGCTATAACAAGGCCACGATTTATAGAGGTGGTGATTCTCAAACACTTAAGCAAGAGTTTAAGGCCTATGGCCTGCCAGAGCCCGTCTATTTCTTCATTGGCTTTTTAAAAATTTCATCGGCTGTATCGTTAGTTGCTAGTATTTGGTTTCCCGTTTTAACATTATATACAGCAAGCCTCGTTGCCATACTAATGGTTGGCGCACTAATCATGCACATAAAGGTTAAAGACCCTATTAAGAAATCTATCCCTGCAATCGCTATGCTTCTAATGAGTATTTCACTAGCTCTTATATCTGTAGTTTAGTTCGGACACTTTGACCTTTTTCGTGATAAACTTCTAGCATTAACAGGAACAAAATACATTATGTCTAAGCAAAATTATGAAACTCTAAAAGCTGGCGAAAGTGGTCTAATCAAAACATGGTCGAAAGGCGTTGCATTTGAAGACCAAGCAAAGCAGCAATGCCCGATATTCACGCTGGGAAAGGTACAACCATTGGAAGTGTTATCCTAACAAAAGGTGCTGTTCGCATGGTGCCGGTCGGACTATGTCGTGAACAAAAGCCAAAGCTTTGATTTCAATGGATCAACATATAAAGGCAACAGAAGGTATAGAGTATCGAAAGGACGAAGGGGTATTATATGAGTCTCCAATGGCATATAAAGACATTGACCATGTTATGGAGGCTCAAACAGATCTCGTGGGAATAGTCAGCACATTGAAAGAAGTTGTCTGCGTGAAGGGTTGATAAAAAGTAAAATTGAATATCTTGAGAGTAAAAAGAGTTTGTTTAAATTAGTGTGTCAGCACTTTAACACATACGCCAATCATTTAATACCGACGTCCCCTGAAGTATGTTTATTCTTTCTTATTTCTTTTGCTTGATGAGAGTTTTCGTATCCCTTTAGAAGGTTTTTTAAATTTTTATTTGATATAATTGATGAGTCGACTGTCATGATTTCAAGGACTAAATCCAGATATAAACTTTCACTTGCCTGTCCTTTTGCAATTAAAAGACGATTATTTAATTCAGTTCGCGCTTTCTTTCCTATTAAAGGGCTCGCAGACACAGCAAACAATAGCCTCGCTACCATTAAATCTGAAGGTGGAAAAGTTCTCAAGAAAACGAAAACCTTTTCAGCCACTTGAGTAGACCCGGACTGTAAAGCTTCATAACAAAAATTTAATGCTTTTTCCTTTTTCATTTTTTTTAAAGAAGCCATCGTACTTTCCAGCCTTTTAATATTACTTTCTCTGCCAGACTTAGCATCTTGAATAACTTGAAGGAGATTGCTTGAAAGGCTTTCATACTTTACTAATTCTGATTGAGTCTCTCTCGGTAGCATGTCCCAATTGTAATCAAATAAAGGATTGTGTGTATTCCCGAGCCGATCAAATTTTTTTATATCATAAGATAATCTCAAAAATGTTCGGTAGCCACTAACCTTGGCTTCTGTCGATCCATGAACTGACAAAGCATCCATAAGATATATAGTATTGGGGTTTGTAAATTCAGAATCTTCAGCTCGAGCCTGAGAATCCATTTCGTGGAAAAGATTATGGAACCTATCATCCAGGTGCCTAAAATCAAAAGCATTGCGAAAAAAAACTGTCGGCGTTAAATTTGAAACTATGTATGAGTGGTTCAGTTCATTTTTGGGACTGTTACGAGCCCCTTGAAAACCATCAACATGTGCCCCTGGTTTTCTTTGCATTTTACCTGCTTCTACATAACCTTGATCGACTGTAATATATGCGTGATACTTTTCAATGACCTCAGGAGGAAGAAGCTTATGCTCATATTCTACAATTTGTTTAATTACAGACTCAAAAGGTGCAAGAGCTGCTGGCACTCGATATTCGTTTGAACCAGCCATTTTAATTGGCATATCTAGAATACGAATATTTCTTTGCTGAGAGAACACTTGAGGCTCAGGCACTAACCCTAGCTTAACTGGACCTCTGCCCTCTAAAAAGCCGTTTTTATCCCAAATTGAGTCCAAGTCTCTCACAACTGGTTCATGTAGCCTATCACGTCTAAATTTTTTGTCATGCCCCACACGAGGGTAAAACCTTATCCCTCCAACACCACTTAGCTTTTTAACTGTAAAGTCATAGCCTCCATAGTGATAGTGTTTAGATGCGCCTTTAGCGTTACTTTTCTTACCTAAAAATTTAAAAAAATTTGCGCAACGATTTTTTTTAGTTTTCCAAGAAGAGATCGATCGACATACTTCAAAATTTGTTGAGGACTGTCTAAC
>CALJPJ010000140.1 GCA_937980625.1 uncultured Bdellovibrionales bacterium | reverse complement strand
ATGTCGCTTGTTTTAAGTCAGAGCAGAAAACAAGCCAAAGCCTAAAGATTTTATAATACTAGTAACAGAAGAGAGTAGTTAATTTGTGTTATAAAATAGAAACTAGACTATTTAAAATAAAAAATTATGCAGCTAGTTAGCAATTTGTTAAGATATTTTTATGTCTAGTGATTTAGGTTTTAAAAATAGTAGTGATTATTTAAAGCAATGCCATAAATTTAAGCTTGGTATTTTACCTACTGAAAAATCACATCCAGACACATGGAACTTGTCTGATTTATCTAAGAATGATCTTTTACAGGCTGTTGATATTTTAAAAAAATTAGACTTAAACGTTTTTCAAGTTTTAGCGCAAAAAACAGGGGAAGTTAATAAGTTATCGGAAAAAATTAAAGAAGTTTTTAATAGTGGTGGCCGTGTATTTATCTTTGGGTGCGGTGCAACTGGTCGTTTATCTTTATTGATTGAGAGCATTTGGAATTCTTGTTACCCAGAAAAAAAAGGGCAAGTGGTTTCATTCATGTCTGGTGGTGATATTGCGTTGGTGCAATCGGTTGAAGGTTTCGAAGATGAGTTGAGTTATGGAGCTAGGCACTTAAACGATTTAGGTTTTACTGAAGAGGATTTGTTAATTTGTTCTACAGAAGGGGGAGAAACCCCAATTGTTATTGGTGCAGCCCAAGAAGCAACAAAAATAAGTAAGCACAAGTGTTACTATTTGTATTGTAATCCAACGGAAGTATTAGTTAAAAATATTGATAGATCTCGAGAGATTATTACTCATAATAAAATTCATCCGGTAGAATTATACTGCGGTTGTATGGGAGTTGCGGGAAGTACGAGGATGCAAGCCAGTACTATTTTACAAGCATTTATTTCAATGGCTCTATTTCAAGATAAAAAGGGGAATTCTGCCACTGAGTTAAAGCTATTTAATAACTTCTACTCAAAATTTGACTTAAGTTTTTTAAAACAATTTATTGAAAAAGAATCTGCGATTTATGTAAATTTTGAACGCTTAACTTATTTTGTGGATTCTAAGTTTGCCCTAAATACCTTCACTGATACTACCGAACGGGCTCCCACGTTTAGTATGAAACCTTTTGAACATCCTAGTGATCTAAGTTTGCCTTTATCTTTGTGTTATATTTGTATAAACGGTGCAAAAAGTTCTGCTGAAGCTTGGAGGCAATTGTTAATTAGACCGCCTCGACCACTTGATTGGTCAGATTCAATGCACAGAGTGTCAGCATCATACTTAAATAGCTTTGATTTTAGCCATGGGGCGATAAAAAAAAGAGAAGAGTTGAGCTCTTCAAAAAATAGTTTTTTAATTAAAGACGGTGGTGATTTTATTTTATGGAACTTAAATGATTTAAAGTTTAAAATTGATTTACCTAAAAAAATTCATCCGCACTGGATTCAAGTTTTATTAAAAATTTTACTCAATACTCATTCGACTTTAATTATGGGTCGGCTAAGGCGTTATGAACATAACTTAATGACTTGGGTGAGCCCTAGTAACGGTAAATTAATTGATCGCACAGCGAGGTATGTGGATTACTTTTTAAAAGCAGAAGGAATTAATAAATCTTATGAAGAAATAGTTGAAGCTATTTTTGCAATTGATTTAAAAAAAGACAGATCAATGGTGCTGGAGATTTTTCACAATATAAAGAGAGAACATGAACTTAATTCACAGTGTATTTAAAAATAAAAAGTTTTATCCATTTTTTTGGGTTCAGTTTCTTGGCGCAATGAATGATAATATTATAAAAAACTTATTAGTTATTTTAATTGCCTATAAAGGTATAGAAATATTCGGAGTTAACTCGCAAAATTTAATAGCAATTGTGGGTGCAGTTTTTATTTTACCCTTTGTTTTGTTCTCTCCATATTCCGGTTTATTAGCCGATAAGTACAATAAAGTAAAAGTCATTCAAGTGACAAAGTGTTGGGAACTATTAGTGATGCTAGTTGCAACTTTTGGTTTTTTATCTGAAAATTATTTATTACTTATTGTGACTATTTTTTTAATGGGTATGCAATCGTCTTTTTTTGGCCCAGTAAAGTTTAGTATTATCCCAGATTTAGTAGATCGAAAGGATATATCTAATGCCACTTCCTATGTTGAGTTTGGAACCTTTTTAGCGATTTTACTGGGAACAATTGGTGGGGGAGTATTGTCTAAGATGAACTCCTGGTCATTATATGGCGTAGTTTTATGCTTCGTGGCCATAGTAGGTATTCTGTTTAGTTTTTTGCAGCCGTCTTTAGAGCAAAAAGATACGGATGTTAAAGTGGGAGTAAATATTTTTGGGGGTCATATAAATTTGCTTAAAGTCTTATCTGGGCAAGGTAAAGTGTTTAATGCTGTTATTTTAATATCTTGTTTTTGGTTTTTTGGAGCAGCACTACTTACTGTTTTGCCCACTTATTGTCAAAAGATGCTCAATGGTAATGAATCAGTTGTGACTTTATTTTTAGCATTATTTACTTTTGGTATTGGAGCTGGCTCTTTATTAAGTGGTAAACTATCTGGGCACAAAGTACAATTAGGTTTAGTTCCCATTGGAGTTATTGGAATTTTAATTTCAGTATGCGACTTTTATTTTTACAATAAAGGTTTAATTTTTAATAGTGAAGAGGTTAAAAATTTAGGGATGTTTTTTGCAGACTCATCTCACTACCGAATAATAGTAGATTTTATTTTAATTTCGTTTTTTGGTGGAATATATATTGTGCCTTTGTATGCTTATGTGCAAGATCAATCAAAAAAAGGTACATTGTCACGGGTAATTGCTGTTAATAATATTATGAATGCTCTGTTTATGGTCATTGCAAGTGTTATAATTATTGTTTTAAACAAGACGGGTAAGAACTCTAATGAAATTCTATTTGCTATAATGCTAATTTTTACAGTTATTTTTATATTGTTTTTTTGTTATGAAAAACAGTTTAGGGCTGCATTTAAGCAATATATTAGCAAAGGTTAAATTTAGATTTTAAATTCACCTTACTGTTGTGTGTTTTCTTTGTTCAGCTGTATAAATTTTGGACACTATAACTACTGAATTTAACAGTAGAAGTGACAAAACTTGGCAAAGCCATTGCAATATATAGCTAGTAATTACGCCTCGGGGAGGGGATCAATATGAGCAAAGTCTTATTATTAGTTGTGGCAATATTATCTATAAGCTGTTCAGAAACACAGTTTAATTCATCTGATGAACAGGCTTTACTAGCAAGTGGTGTAGTTTGTAATGATGAAAAATGCACTACATATTCAGTATCTGAAAGTGCAAAAAATCCAGAAATACAAAAGAAAACAGATATACTATTTGTTTTTGATACTTCTGAATCTATGGACGAAGAAAATGCTATGTTAGCAAGTCGAATGAATGGGTTTATAGAAAACTTAGAGCTAAATGGCGTTGATTATCAAATATGTCATACAATTGCCGATGAAGATGTTTTTCGTTCTGGTGTGGCAAATCGCTGGTCTAATGGTGATGTGGCTATTAATAATAAAACACAAAATGCATCTAGTGTTTTCATGAAAACAGTTGATCAAATTAAAAATTATAGAGGTTCAGGTGTAGAGGAGCCGATATCAGCAGCTTATCATATGATTTCTAGTCATTTAAATTCTGACTGTTTTAGAAAAAATATACCATTAGAGGTTGTGATTTTGTCTGATGAAGATGAGTTAAGTTGTGCTGACCACTGTGACTTTGAAGCAAGGTCTTATTTTGCTTACTGGGGTATCCAGTTGGAAGCATCAAACTACCCAGCAAACTTAAAGGCTTTAGCTAATCAGGTGATGCCACAATCAGCCTTTACAGTGAATGCCATTGTTAAGCAAAAAGGGGTTTCAGATTGTTATGTGGCCATGAGACAAGAAGGACGCTTTCATGAAGACTTGGTAGAGCTCACAGGAGGAATATTAGGGGACATTTGCTTGTCAGACTATGCCGGACAGTTATCAAAAATTAGTGAGAATATTCAAAAAACTTTAGCCGATCTTACATTGAGGTGTGACCCATTAGGTGATGTAAAATTAACTGCTAGTAATGGAATGAGTTTTGAGACTTCAATTGTAAAAAATAGATTAAGGTTAAATCCTGGGATTCCAGCTGGTGTTGATGTGAGCCTATCTTATGATTGTGCTTTAGATCAGTAGTTTATTTGGCCGTTTCGATGGCTTGAATTTTTCTAACTACAGTAACCTTGATAAGGCCGGGGTAGTTACATTGCTCTTCAATTTTCTTGGCAACCTTTTTACTTAACTCCACAGCAGTTAGGTCGTCTACTTTTTTGGAATCAACTTGAACACGAACTTCTCGTCCGGCACTCATAATAAAGGTATCAATGACTTCATCAAAGCTGTTGCCTATTTCTTCCAGTTGTCCCATTTTTTGCATATAAGCATCAGCTGTTGATCTTCGAGCCCCTGGTCTTGCTCCAGAAAGAGCATCTGCAGCTATTACTAAAAAACAAAGGGGAGTGCTGGGTTGCACATCATAATGATGAGCTCGAACTGCGTGGACAATCTCTTCTTTTTCGCCATTTTTTTCAATGAAATCGGCACCGATAACAGCATGTCCACCATCAATACTGTGGTCCATTGCTTTGCCGAGGTCATGTAAAACACCTGCACGTCTTCCGCTGTATATATTTAAATTGAGCTCAGCTGAAAGTAGCCCACATAAAAAACCAACCTCACTACAGTGAAAGTACTGGTTTTGTGCATAAGAGTAGCGATAACGAAGAGCTCCCATCATATTTATAATATTTGGGTTAACACCACGTATTTTTAAACTTTTAAATAGTTTCGTGCCGTCAGTTTTTATTTTTTTAAACAGTGATTTTTTAGTTTTAAAAATTAAAGTGTTAATAGATTTTTCCGTGATATTTTTTTCACTAAGTAGTCGCTCAAGGCTTGCACGAGCTAGTTCTCTTCTGGCAGGGTCAAAGCCAGAGACTGATATGGAATTCATTTCTTCATTATAAATTAAGTCAACGCCACATTCTTTTTCAATAAGTTTTAAATTTATACGATCTTGGCCAAAAACTTTATTTCTAGTGGATTCATTTTTAAGGTTAACATATTGAATTCCACGTTCTGGGCAGTAGGGGCGAGCAAAGCGGTTAAGAGCTATATCTAAAATTCTGCGAGCTGTTCTCTCAGAATTGCGTTCTGTTTCTTCTTCAAAGTCTTGAGACCATTTAATGGCCTTAGTTTTAGTGTCATTTTCAATGTCTTGTTTTAATTTATTTTTAATATCTGTAGTTTCGGGGCCAACTATTTTTTTTAAGTTAGTAATATAGCTACTTTTTAATTTTTGGTATGAGGACCTTGTTTTTTTTAATTTGTCTTTTTCAGAGTTAAGAAAAGAAAGCTCTCTTTGTAGGCGTTGTTTTTTGCGGTTTAT
>CALJPJ010000139.1 GCA_937980625.1 uncultured Bdellovibrionales bacterium | reverse complement strand
GAGAAAGATGGTGTTCCAAATTTTGAGTTAAAAGACTTAAGTGGTAATAGCATTAAGTTATCAGATTTTTCAGATAAGGTTGTGATTTTAAATTTTTGGGCCTCTTGGTGTGAGCCCTGTGTTGATGAGTTTCCAACATTGATTAAGCTTATTAAGCACTTTAAGGGTGAAATAGTTTTAATTGCAGTTTCGGCAGACCATACTTATTCGGATATGAAAAATTTCATTAAAGCATTTGAAGTTAATGATCCATTTATTAAAATACTATGGGATAAAGATAAAGAAGTTGCTAAAAGTTTTGGTACAACTATACTTCCAGAAACTTATGTTTTAGGTAGAGACTTAAAAATTTTAAGGAAAATTGTTGGTGTAGATAAATGGTTTAGTACTGAAGCGCTTGAATTTTTTGAAGATGTAGTGAACTCACAAAAAAAATAATTGTGAACTTTATAATTAATATGAATAGGGAATTTAAAATTGAAGAGACCTAAAATTTCATTTTGTATATCTTCAGCAGGAAGAATTGGTTTATTAAGGCGTTGTATTACTAGTATAGAGAGCCAGGTTTATCAAAATTATGAAGTTTTAGTCGGCTGCCCTTTAGATTTACCCAGTTTTACAAAAGTGAAATTACTTAAGACGGACAATCATATCGGCAAGACAAGAAACCTGTTAAAGTCTAATGCTTGCGGTGATTGGTTAGTTTTTCTAGATGAAGATGTGCAATTGAGTGATGATAAGTTTATAAATAAGTTTTTAAATACAATGCTTAATGAAAAATTAGATGTTTACGGAGGCTTTTATAAGACTGATAGCCAAAGCTCAATTTTTGACAGAGCATATAATATGACATGTAATTTGTGGGTTTTGCGAGGTAATTTAAAAGGACCATACGTGTTAGGTGGCATTTATATCCTTAAAGGGTCAAAGTTTCCTGATTACTTTGATGGTTACTCTTTTGGAGGGGAGGAGTACCCATATTTTTCTGAATTAATAAAACAAAAATGTAAAATTAATGTGAGTAAGAGTTTAGAGGTAATCCATAGCCCTAATCATACATTAAAAAGTTTTTTTCAGCGCGCGTGGTTGCATGGTAAATTCAAGCCTGTTGATAAGATAAAAGGCCAACGGGTTAAACTATTTATTAAATATAATGAGAAATTGAGAGTAAAGTTATTTGCAGGAGCTTATTTTGTTACTGTGTATATAAGTCAATTCTTTAATCGAAGATCGTTATTTTCTAATAATAAAGAAGGCCTTAAGTTTGAGGGCTACTAAATTTATTCATATTTTTTTATTTATTCACTTTTTTTGTAATTTAAATTTTAGAATTAAATACAAAAACATTAGTCCATCTTTTATAGGGTTTAATTTAGAAACTCCTGTTCTTTCGTTATAGCTAATTGGAACTTCAGCAAAAGGTATTTTATTTTTTAATAAATATAAACTTAAAAATAAAGTGAACTGTAATTTATTCGGAAATAAATTAAAAAACTTTAAGACTTCACTTTTTTTAAAAACCCACATTCCAGAGCATGGATCTTTGATAGATTTTTTATATAAAAATGAAATTATTTTTTTAAAAAATAGATTTCCAAAAGATCTTATGGCTGGCATTCCAGATTTAGAGTGGTTTCTGTAACCAACTGTAAAATGATTATCCTGGCTTATTTGTTCAATTAAGCTCGGCAAGGCCGATGGAGGATATGTGTTATCCATATCATAAATAGCAATATAATTACCAGTAGCAGATTTAATCCCCTTTTTTATAGATGCACCATAACCAAGGTTTCGAGAATTCTGAAGGATTTCAATATCAGAGAATAGTTTGAGTTGATTGATGCTTTGGTCATCAGATCCATCGTCAACAATAATAATTTCATAGGTTTGAATTATATTTTGATGTTTAAGTTTAGCCAGGATATCAATTGTTTTTGGAATAACAATAGGAATTGATTCTTGTTCATTAAAGCAGGGAATGACAATTGATAAGTTCATAAGTAGATACTATGATATATATTGCAATATAGGCAATAATAAAAGTTGTATGAGAACAACAAACAATAAGTAATTATGGATAATAAAGTAACTGTAGGTGTCGTTTATTATAAAGAGCTAAAGTCTATTAAGGGACTGCTATCTTCTCTCTTTAAGGAAACTAATGTAATGTTCCTCGGGCAGTTCATTATAGTAATAAACTCTAGCCCCACTAAAGAAATAATAGATTTAATTAATTTGTATAAGGAATCATTTCAAGATATTAAAATTCAAGTTATTTACAACTTAAATAATAATATAGGAGAGAGTCGCAGGATTATTGTGAAAAAAGCAAAGTTTGAGTACTTATGTATAACGGATCCTGACTGTGTTGTTTCAAGCCACTGGTTAAGTGATTATATTGGGAGTTATAATAAGATAAAGCTAACAGATAAAAAAATTGCAAGTATATGTGGAGCAGTAGAAGTGAAGAGTAATATAAAACTTTTTGAGTATGTACAAAATAATAAAATAAAGTTATTTTCTCCTCAAGTAGATATTACCAATAACTTGTCAGTAGTAGATCATAGTCAGACCTCGAATGCCTTTTATGATGTGCAAGCGGTAAGGTCCGTTGGGAATTTTTCTTTAGCACATAGCAAGTCTGGTGAAGATTTAGAGCTTGGCATGAGACTTTCTTATAACAATTTTTCCAACTACCAAATTAAAAATGCAAAAGTATCGCACCATATATTTATAAATGAGTGGGGACATTTTAAAAGGTTTGTTAAACTTGGAGTTGGACAGAAAAATTCGTTTTTTGGTCAGAGAAAAATACACGTAGTGTTAAGTTTATTTTTTTGTGTTGTTTTATGTTTATATTACTATTTAGATACTAAAGCATTTTTAGGCGTCTCATTAATTTTTATAGCTTTAATATTGTTTAAGTTTACATTTTATACAGTATCTTTTTCGACTTTGTCTTTAGCATATTTGTTGGGGTATCTAATCTCATTGTATAATTATCTTGTCTAGATTTGAGTCGTGAGCAGATAAAATATTGTTTATTACAAGTATAAGTGGTTATTATGATGAGTACTTATATAGTCTAGTATTTACTAGCCCAAAGAATTAATTCATAAAAAAAATAGTCAATAAAAAGGCTGCATCCCCGATAATAACTTTATTGTGGGTGACAAAAATATGAGTTTTTATTTTTTACTTTTTGTGCTTTGTTTGCCAAGTGTCAGTTTTGCCCTTGCAAACTCAATAGAGGTGAGATGGTTAAGTGGTCCGCCAGTTGAATCTAATTCAATCGTATATGAAATGAGTAAGTATAAAAGCTATTTTAATATAAATACTGAAATGGACATTGACGATTCTTTAACTAAAGAAAATTTTAATTTATCTGATGATAGCATTAATAAAAAATTAATCAAAAAATATTACTCAAGACGAGTAGTAACTAATGATTTCTACGATATTATAAGTGATAATTGTCACCCTTACTATTTAGATATTAAACTAAGAAATTTAAATCAATATAATGATTTTGAAGTAGTTTTAAATAAATTTTTTAAAAAATGTGATAATGGTTTAGTACAGTCTTCAGATAATAAATTTGCTGAATTAATTCGATTAAGTCTTCGTGATTATGAATCAGGAGACTCATCAATGGTTAAAGCATTTGAGCTTAGATTAAAAAACAATGAAAGTGTCAGAGGTTTTTTGGCATTAAAGTCTGTTGAGAAAAGACCTATTGTAATTGTTAAGTGTGGAATTTTTTGTGATGGAGGAAGCTCCTTTACAAATGATTCGTTGACTTCTGCTATTTTTGATTCGGGACCTTTTCATTTGCTTATGCTGTCTAATCATACCGGCGCTGTAAATATTAGTAATAATAAAAGAGTAAGTATGGGTGGTTTTGTTGAAGGACAAGAAATAGTTGAGATTGCGAATTGGGTAAAAAATTACTCTTCATTTAAAGATTTAGTATCAGAAATTCATGTTTTAGGTATAAGCCTAGGTGGGAATGCAGCATTATTCTCAGGTATTTATAATGATAATTTAGAGGAAAAATTAATTAGTAGTGTTATTGGGTATTGTCCAGTTGTTAATATGAAAAATAGTATTAAAGATGCATCTTCTAAAGGAATAATGAGCGCATATGTTAGGCTAAAAATTCGTAGGCTAGTGAAAGACAATGTTGATAGTATTGATTATCTAAGAGATATTTTTGACTTTAATTTTATTAAATATAGAAAACTATTACCTGAAGCTTTGGCTTTATCAACTATTGAGTATATTAACTCTTTAGATAATAGGAAATTTTTAAAACCATTTTCGGGAATTAAACTTGAGTCTATTGAAGATTATCATTATTACAATGATTTCAAACAGCACTTAGGGAGTTTAAATACTCCAACTTTTGTTTGGGCCTCTAAAAATGATCCAGTAGTTCGTTATAATAGAAACACTGGTTTAATTAATAACTTTGATATAAAGAGGAATAATAATATTCAGGTTGTTGGTGTGAATAAAGGTTCGCATTGTGCGATGCAGGAGTCTTATGGAGCATATACTATTAGTAAAGTTTTGACTAATTTTTTTATGAGTTATAGTCCAAGTATAAGACATACAACTATCAAGAAAAATATAAAAATAAACTTTGAACAACCTAAAATACTTGATGGAGAAAGTTATGTTTCAGCAAGGTTTTTAAGTTTTCCAAGAATAGATAAGCTACTTATTGAATATAAAATTTTGAAAAACAATAAGTCTACACGTAGCCGAAACAAGAATCAAAACTTTAGATACGCAACAATATCACTTTTACGTAAAGATTTACCATTTTCTATACCTATTACGAATAATAAAACTGATGCTCGTATTCAAACTCGCTGGCTCAATGCAAATGTTCACCTTAAAGTTAAAAATAAGCTGTTTAATTTCACAAAAAAAATTCCTGATAATATAGAATGGACAAGCTATTCATATTAATTTGTTCAGCTTGAAGACTGTGATGTTTTTTGTATTTAAATATAATGTTATAGTTTTGTGTACATACTATTTTTAAAGAATAGATTGAGCAAGTTTTTATAAAGATTTTTTTCGACTTAGTATTTTGAGAAGTATAAATGATAAACTAAGGAGGAGAGTCACTAAAATAAATCCTTTGATAGATTGAGGCTTGAGCCACTCATGTTTAGCGCGTGTTATAAATACATTATTAAAATTTTTATTCTTTTTAGATAAGT
>CALJPJ010000138.1 GCA_937980625.1 uncultured Bdellovibrionales bacterium | reverse complement strand
TCATAAAAGCTTAGCTGATATTTATGGTTATACTGATTTAGCAAGTAATAAAAAGAAAGATTTAGTTAAAGCTAAAAACTCCAAAGAGTTGTTAAGTTTGTTAACACCACTTAAAAAAGAAATGAAAGAAGCAGCTAAAGACTTAGATTTTGAGCGTGCAGCTGAAATTAGAGATCAAATTAAACAAATTGAGCTAACAGCTTTAGAGGCGGATTAATGTCAGCAAATTTAATACAAATTCAAAATGGATTTAAATCATTTGCCACTAAAGAGTTGTTTAAGGATATCACTGTCTCAGTGAATTTAGGTGAGCATATTGGTGTGGTTGGAGCAAATGGAACTGGTAAAACTACATTTTTTAAAATTTTAATCGGCACCAATGACTTAGACTCTGGCCAAGTCATAAAATCAAAAGATTTAAAACTTGGTTATCTTGCACAAGAAGATATTTGGGATAAAGATGAAACCCCTGAAATGTTTTTAGATGGCTTAACTAAGCCTTTATGGGAGCTTAAAGACTTAGGTAATAAACTGGGGCTCACCAGTGAAATGTTCTCTAAACCAATTAATAGTTTAAGCGGCGGTTACCGTATGCGGTGTAAACTATTATATTTAATTGGAGAGAACCCAAATTTATTATTGCTAGATGAGCCAACAAACTATTTAGATTTAGAGTCGTTACTTGTTTTAGAGGAGTTCTTAATTTCTTATGACGGAGCATTTTTATTAATTACTCATGATCATGAGTTCTTAAAAAAAGTAACTAATGTGACCATTGGTTTTCAAGGGCAAAAAGTAGATAAAATTAGTGGCAATGTAGATTTTTATTTTGAACAAAAGCAACTACAAAATGAAATACTAGAAAAGCAAAAGTTTAATCAAGATAAAAAAAAGAAGCAACTCAAGGATTTTGCAGACCGTTTTGGAGCTAAAAATACAAAAGCCAAGCAAGCAAAGTCTAAGTTGAAACAAATAGACCGTATGGAGCATATTGAAGTACCTAGTTCTTTTAAACCGAAGGTCACGATTAACTTGCCACAACCGGTGCGTTCGGGTCGTTTTACTTTTTCGCTTGAAGATGCCAGTTATGGTTATGGCGATAAAACAATTATTAGCGGTTTAAATATGAATATCGAAAGGGGAGATCACATAGCCGTAGTGGGTTATAATGGAGCTGGTAAATCTACTTTTTTAAAAGGCTTAGCTGAAATATTGAAACCACAAACTGGCAAACTAAATATTGGACAAAATAATTTAATTTCATATTTTGGGCAGCATGTTCCTGAGGAGTTAAATTTAAAAAATACTATTATTGATGAGCTCCATGATAACTTAAGCTCTGATATTGAAGATCAAATGGTCTTAGATATAGCTGGTGCTTTAATGTTCTCTGGTGACGATTTAAACAAAAAAATATCTGTTTTATCAGGTGGTGAAAAAGTAAGGGTTTCTTTAGCTAAAATTTTATTACAAAAAAGCTCTTGTTTATTGTTAGATGAGCCAACCAACCATTTAGATTTTTATACTGTGGCTGCTTTAGCTGAGGCTTTAAAAAAATATGAAGGCACAGTAGTATTTGTAAGCCATGATAGAAAATTTGTTCGTGATATAGCTAAAAAAGTTTTATTGGTTAATAAAGGTAAGCTTGAACTTTACCCTGGCACATACGAAGAGTACGTTTGGAGTTTACAAAAAGGAGTGTTGTCAGATCTTGGCAAAAAAGAGAAGGTCAGTGAGGTAAAAAATGTTTGGAAAAAAACAGAAACTAGAAAGCCAAACCACTATAAAAAGAAAAAAGAACTTGAAAAAATAATTAAACAATCTGAGAAAAAAGTTTTAAAGTGTGAAGAAAAAATATCTAACCTCAACCAAGAAATAAACTCCACAGAAGATATTAACGATAAAATGAAATTGATCGCTGAATTAGAAGGTATCTATAAAAACAAAGATGAAAGCGAAGAGGCTTGGCTACAGGCTCAAGATGAGCTAGAAAAAATCACTTAAAAGTTCCAGCTTTTGTACTTGGCTTGTAAATGTTGTATTCAATCTAATGATCGTTAGTGTTTACTAGTTGAAACCAATCTCCGTCATTATCTGTAAATGTTAAACAGGATTCAGAACTATACTATTCGTAATCTTCATTGAGCGAGTTTAAAAATGCAACCAACGCACTTGTATCGTGTCGATCAAGTCTTATTTTACTAAGTATTGGGCTTGAATTTTTGATTTCGTTATTATGAGCACGTTTAAATATTTTTACATAATGGTTAACAGCTTTAGCTAAAGTTGGACTTGAACCATTATGAAAATAAGGCTGAGATTGCCCTAGGCTTCTTAAACTTGGAGTTTTAAAAAGGGCAAAAGATAGCTCCAACAAATCTTGATTAGTTTTTTCATTGCAAGATTTATTAAGCCCTTGTGACTTACAAATTTCACTTTTTAATCGATTTTGGTGGTGGGCCTTATCAGGGTGGCCAAAATTATTCCATAGTCCTAAATCGATATATTTTGGCTTTAGAAGTGATGGTGACTCTCTGTACGGGGAGGCCCATTTAGGGTTACGAAATGTAGCAAAATTATATTTATGAGGCAATTCAACTTTTAGCTTGTAGGTAGGTACTTTCACTTTAAAGATACTACCTATTCCATGTATTTTTTCATAATCAAGCTGTGACACTCCAATATTATGAAAGCTATTGTCCGTAAATAAAGGTGGGGTATGGCATTTAATGCATTGTCCGCGGCCGGCAAATATTTTGAGGCCTTGTAACTCTAATGATTCAAACTTTGAACTACTCTTATGATTTTTTAATGGACTAGCTTTTATAAATTTTAAGTTACTTCTGCGAAGTTGTTTGTTTAAATAATTTCTATATGCAGCGGGAGCTTCCCCATTTGTTGTTAAGATATTATTTGTAGCAAGAAATTTATCAAAGGCTGAACCATTGTAAGTATTGTTTTCATCTTTTGCAAAATCAATGTCTTGCATATATGAAGATATAAAATCACAGGCTAAATGAAAAACTTTATGTTTGTTTATTTTTGTTATGTTT
>CALJPJ010000137.1 GCA_937980625.1 uncultured Bdellovibrionales bacterium | reverse complement strand
ATTTAAATTTTTATTTATAATTTTAATATCTGTATTAATTTTTGGTTGCAGTGATGATGACGATGACAGCTCTTCTAGTTCAAGCACTTTTACTCCCATTGAAGATACACCTGTTGGAGAAGTTGAAGCTACCGGATTTTGGGTCAATGTTAAAACTGCCATTCCTAATTTTGTATACAAAGAAGGAGCTTGGGGAGATAGCTGTTTTATAGACTCAAACAGTGGCACTAGCCAAGTTATATCTTGTATGATTGATGTGAATGAAGGCGATTTGTATATGCAAGGGCTTGATGTTCAATACAATGCTCCACCAAACTTATGTAAACATGTCGCTGTTAGTGTCCCTTGGCATTGGAATTTTTCCTCTGGGCAGGGCCCTAAAAAAGTCACCGTGGCCATTGATAAGTCTGGTGAAAATGACGTACTTGGAACTTTCGATAGCACCAGCACTGGCTGTAATGTTACTCTTGAAGACGGTACAACTGTTGAGGCATGTAATATCGCTGATGAATTCAAAGAACTAAATTCATCCTTTGAGCCTAAGTGTATATACGATTACTCTTCTGATAATGTTCGACCTAATTGTTGTTTTGGCGAGTATATATATGAAGTACTAGTTGACGATGACGGTGATGGGCTTCAAGACTCTTCAACCACAGAAACCCGCACTTGGGGTGGAGATGTAAAAAGCTGTTTAGGTGGTATTGGTAAATTAGACTGGAGCCACTTCAACAAAGAGGGTTATCCAATTAGTATGGTTCAAAGCGTTCAAAATGGTTTAAACAGCGTAATTTCTGCTTCATCAAATGGAACAGGGCCAGTGGTTAATTTTTCATTTCCTGCAAACTTTTATGAAACAACTGGTACACCACATACACATGGTGGTTATGTTTCAGGAGACACATCTGACCTACCTTATGCTGTTGCACCAATTGATGACTTAGATGGCAGTAGTGTCATACCAGGAAATGAAGCTTTTGTCTTTAGTTGTCTTGATGAAGCTTTTGAAGTTAAACATCAAATTAGTGTTTACGTCAGAGAGTGGAACACAACTGAAGAGTATCTCAACTTCTCATCTTCATCAGGAGTAACGGGTGACCCTGACGTTGTTGGCACTGAGGGTGTTGATTGCGAGTCTATATTTGGTAATAGCTGCAATGATTTTTTTGATTTCAAAGATATTTTAGATGGTGCCGGTGGTGCATACACGACAGATAATACCGTTGCTAACCCTAATTCTATTAGAGAAACTTATTTTCCATCAGTAAATTATTAACACTATTTTATGCTTACTTTACAAATATTTAACATTATTAAAGCGTAAATAATAATTGGGTTTAATACCTTCTGCTAATTTACCAGTTTTCTAAAAATACATATTGCCCCTAGAGTTGTATTATCCGTCGATAAGATATACTTTTACCTCTGGCATGTAAATTGCTAATTTTACTAATACAATAGGCAATTTACCTCTTTAAAGGAAGCTCAGTGGCCAAAACCAAGAAACTATTACAGGCTTGTCCAAAGTGTAGTTATCAATTTAAAAGTGATGACTATATTGCTAATACTGCTATCTGCCGCTCTTGCTACTCAAGCTCACCTAAATATCAGCCTAATCATAACTTATTATACAAATACCGAAAGCAATTAGTTGCCTTAACTCTAGTGTTTGGAACTCTAAACTTTAGTTATGTAGTTTATAAAAACTGGGGACAGATAAGTAAAAAAGACACTGCAATTAGTGCCTACATTAAAACCTATTGGACTGACCTTCAAGAGGTTCATTTAGTTAGCATTATCCAGGACTGCTTAAAGAAAAATGATTTTCAATGCCAAATGCTCGCTTATAAACGTCTCACTGAGTTAGACCCTGAAAATACTTTTTATAAAAGTAGCTACGAGTCCAAGTTAAAAAAATATAAAAACCCACCTAAGCTCGATTACAATATGTTTTCTAATTAAGTATACTCAAATTGTTGTAAAATCACTTCAACTGAGCTTAAACTTTTATATAAAAATTTGTAAGCTCCATCAAAACAATATTATCACCTATTACAACCTTAGTTACATTCCTAACCTTTCAAGCCTTGAATAAATAGAATCGTTAAGTCTAACTTTTTCAAATTTACTTTTATCTATTTTTTTTGAAAATATATTCATACTAGTTAAAACATTATTTCTTTCAACCATAGGCCTTCTTTTTTCAAAGCCGTGACAACCTAAGCACATTCTGGGATTTGGTTTTGATATATGAGCAATATTATTTTTAAATTTAATTTCTCTAAACTCCCAGTTTTGCTCGTCCTCGCGCCATTGCATAATTTCTAAGTCTTTTTCATCCCCCATTTTATGGTTAAAACCAATCCTCAAGTGATCCTTCTCACCAAATAAAATGACCCTTGGGTAGATTTCTGATGCTGGCTGTGGTGAGTACGACTTAAAAAACAACTGATAATTATTAAAACTAAAAAAATCATCTGAAATGACGTGCAAGGCCTCTTCTACGGTTTTAATTTTATCTTTTTCAATAATTTGTATTAAATTATCAACTGTTTGGTTTAACTTTAATTTATTTTCATTAGCTAAGGATGTTGCTGACAATAAAATAATGAGTAGTATTAGTTTAAAGTAATTCATAAATTTAAATTAGTTGCAAAGCTCATTACAATTGTCAGCTTATTGTTAAATGAAACAAATACTAGACATAAGTTGAACTTTCTTGTTGTTTAACTATTTATCAAAATAATTACTGATAATCTTCATCTTAATTGTCAAAACATTAGTCTTTCCAGTGACAATATGGGCCCCTACTGTGACCTCACTGTTATCATAAGCTTTGCATTAAGTCTCAGGCGGCACTGAGCTTGCTAAATATAAACATGTTTTTATATTTTTTAAATTAAGTATAGGTTCTTGATGAGTTTTAAAACCAACATTATTATATTTTTAGTACTTAGCTTTACATGGGCTAATGCTCAGCAAGAAGCTAAATGGTCTGGTGATGTACCTCCTGCGATTATTGTACCTCCTGTGGAGTTACAAACTGGGGGAACGGAGCTAACCGACGGGCTCATCCCTCTGAGTGAAGTTCTTGAAGGTGAAAAGTACAAGGATAGTCGAATTTTTTTAAATCAAAAAGTAAATTTAGATCTAATTTACCCTGGAACCAATTTGATTTTTGTATCTGATCTCAGCGGGCGCCTTGCAGGTTTTTCTATTTCAAATGGTCAGTTTGGTTCAGTAGAAACTAATGGCTCTATAAATGAAAATAATTACCCACTCGATCATTTAAAAAAAGGAAAATACCCATGGCCTATGTCAAAAAATAGCAATAATGAACTAGCATACTTACCTGGAGATCAATTAGTAACTTCAAATGGTCCTCATGATAATATTAGTAGTGCTATCAAATAGTTTGCTACTCAAAATCCTCACATATCAATTGAAGCTCCGATTATTGGTGGACATATTGGTCGAAATTTAAATGGAGAGCTTTATGTGGGTTATGTTTCTGGGAGCACAAATTCGCTTCTTAAAGATAATAGCCTGGGAGCTAAAGAGATTACAGAAAAAGATATCCGGGCTTTACCTCCTAAATTTAGGCGTCATTTACATAAAAGTTTAAAAGTTTGGTTTACTGGTACTGGTTTAAAGGAGCTTTTAGCAGAAGCTCCAACAGAAACCGAAAGTATTTCTCGTTTAAGAGCACAGAGCCACTTCCCACCAATATTTCGTCATAATTTAATATCTTCACAATTAACACTATTAGCTAAATTTAAAACCTCACCTGAAATAGAGCAGTATATTTCTAAGTTAAATATAAATTCAGCAATTTCTTTATTAACATTATTGATTCAAGAAAAATCACCTGAGAAAAAATATATCAGCTTGTTACAAGATAAAATATACAAGCATATTAGTTCATCCTCAGAAGCATCCATAGATATTAAAAAGCTATATGCTATTTTGTTACTCAAAGAAAAAGATGTAGTTAAATTAATGAAACAAGTATCAATAAGTAACCTTGAAAGGTTGCCAGCAAATCGTCTTATGAGTAAAAGTATACCGCTACGAGAGCCAGCAATGGTGTATATTCAACGTGTCAGCAAAGAGGTTCTGAAAGATTTAATTTTGAATAATGACAGTAATCAATTTGATAGCAAGTTATTAGCTGAAATACTTTCAAAATCTGAAGGCAGTGCCCTTTATAATTATAAAAAAATAATTGAAACAAAAAGTCCTAATGAAAATGATTTAGTTAAAGTAATTAATGAACTACCAATGATTGATCTGAAGACTATTCCACATAAACATCTAATTGGTGAGCATGAGGCATTAGTAAAGCCAACTAAAGCCTACATTAAGCGCTCAAGCCAAGAAATGCTAAAAAATTTAGTATTAAAAAGCCCTTACGGTTATATTAGCCATGAGTTGTTATTTGATATAATTTCAAAATCTAGCAGTAATACACTTTATGAGTTTGTTGAACGTTTAAGTTTTTACTCAATATTTGAAATAGAACAAAGTATTTCCAGAAAACTATTTCTGTTAATCACCTCTAAAATAAGCTTAAGCCCCAATATAGTATCCCAGCTTACAGATATCCCTTGGCTTATCGAGGCTTATCCTGAGCATATAATCGGTCATCTAA
>CALJPJ010000136.1 GCA_937980625.1 uncultured Bdellovibrionales bacterium | reverse complement strand
TGGAGACAATTATGCTGTTACAGATAGAACCATTGACTTTCAAATGGTTGGACTTAGAAAAAAATTAGGCTCAGCAGGCTCTTATATTGAAACCGTTCGAGGCATTGGTTATAAGTTTATTGATTAAATAAGCTCTTAGTTTTAATTGATCTTAATCATAATGTGCTCAAACAGCTCCCTGCTG
Organism: uncultured Bdellovibrionales bacterium; assembly: GCA_937980625.1. Lineage (GTDB taxonomy): Bacteria > Bdellovibrionota > Bdellovibrionia > Bdellovibrionales > UBA1609 > JAHDIR01. The sequence continues at coordinate 7,646 of CALJPJ010000136.1, read as the reverse complement.
GAGAACTCTGCGCATTATAATTAAGATCAATTCAAAACTAAGAGCTAATTTAACAAAACTAATCTTATCACTAAATAATCTTGGAACAGCCCGTTAATGTTAAAAAAAGTTTGCTTTTATTACCCTAGCCACGCATGGAGTAAGTAGGCAGCATGAAAAAAACTTTCTTATATTTTATCTTACCAGCTCTTATTATACTTATATGTTTTTCCATATATACAATATCGTTTATTCATAAAAACAATGGCGTAATTATTCCACCAGAAACCATGAGGTTTTTAACCTTAGTTTTCATAGCCTATATTATTTGTCTTGTTCAAGTACTATATTATACATGGAAAAATGCCTATAAAACTGCTATGCATTTAGATCAAATCAACAATGTTGCCAAAAAATTTAAAGATGGCTCTTTTGCCCAAAGGTTTAGCTACTCAGATGATCAACCAGATGAAATTACCTTTTTAAATAAAAGCCTAAATAACTTAGTTGCAAAAATTGAAAAACGCATTGTTAGTATGCAACAAAATATATTTGAAAAAGATGCTGTGTTATTAAGCATGAGTGAGGCCGTAGTAGCTGTTGATTTAGCCGAAAATATATATTTAATGAATAAGTCAGCAAAAAAGTTATTTGGTATTGAAAGTGAAAAGTATCAGCCGCAAACTCTTGCTGAGGTTATTAGGGATCCTGATTTATATAAAACTTTAATCTCCTTTATTAATAATAAAAATATTTTAGACTCCGAATTTGTCGTCGATGGTACTATGATTGGACACAATGAACGCAATGTTCATATACATATTAAAAGCTCACCCATTTTAGATCGAAAGCAAAGAATTAACGGTGTTGTATTTGTTTTTAAAAATACAACACAATTAAAAAAGCTTGAAAAACATAGAAGTAACTTTGTCGGTAATGTCTCTCATGAATTAAAAACTCCCCTCACTCTCATCCACGGATTTTCTGAAACACTTATGGAAGATGATAGTTTGAACTCCGAAGATCGTAAGAAATATATTGGTGTTATACATAAACATTCATCTCGTTTGGGCTCACTTATTGATGACTTATTATCTATTTCAAAACTAGAGCATCAAGGCTCAAATAGTATTAATTTTGAAACCGGAGAACTCAGTTTAATTGTGAAAAGTGCAATTAATTTATGTAAAGAAAAAGCCAATACTAAAGATATAAATATTAATTTTGAAGATCTTAGTAATGGCTTTCAACTAGAAATGAACTTTTCTCTCATGGAGCAGGCCATTTTAAACCTAATTGACAATGCAATAAAGCACAGTCCTCAAGGCAGTAAAGTTGAAGCCAGCTTATATAAGATTGCTAACGGTAATATACAACTAGATATTAAAGACTATGGCTCAGGAATAGAACAAAGGCATTTACCCCACTTATTTGAACGCTTTTATCGTGTTGACAAAGGCCGCAGTCGAGAGTTTGGCGGCACAGGCCTAGGCTTATCAATTGTTAAGCATGTCATACAGCTTCATGGTGGCCATATTTTAGTTGCCAGTGAAGTCAATAACGGAAGCTGTTTTTCCATGACTTTTCCTAATCATCAATAAAACAAGGCTTTATAGATCTCCCCAGAATTAACTGTTCGTATTAAATTTAGTAATATTAAATATTTATGATTATTTTTAATTTAAATCTCAGTCCTCACAAAAACCTAACAAAACACTAATATTGTCCAGCTAAGTCTTACTTAACACTCACAAACATAAGGAGATGATCATGTTTAAAAATTTTGTGGTATTAATACTTTTTATTGGTTTTTTTGGCCTAAGTGCATGCACTAAAAATGAAAGTCGTTCAAAACAACAAGTCCGTATTGATGGGTCAAGTACAGTATACCCTATTACTGAAGCTATGGCTGAAGAGTTTAGTAAAGCTAATAAAGTTATTAATGTTACTGTTGGTGTTTCAGGCACAGGCGGCGGATTTAAAAAGTTTTTAGCTAATGAAATTGATATTAACGATGCTTCAAGAACAATCAAAAGTTCTGAAGTCAAGATAGCTCAAGAAAAGGGAATTCAATATTTAGAATTACCAGTGGCTTATGACGGAATATCTATCGTAGTTCATCCGGATAGTTTTTTAACTGAAATTAAAGTCAGTGAGTTAAAAAAAATATGGGAATCTGACGCTGTTAGTACTTGGAAAGATGTAAACCCCAATTGGCCTGACAGAAAAATAAAACTATACGGCCCAGGCACAGACTCTGGTACATTTGATTATTTTAAAGAAGTAATTGTAGGTAAAAAAGCTTCTTTTAGAAGTAACTACACAAAAAGTGAAGATGACAACATGCTGGTTAAAGGTGTTGCTGGTGATAAAGATGCCATGGGATTTTTTGGCTATGCGTACTATGAATCTAATAAATCAAAACTACGAGCTTTAGCTGTAGCTAAAAATGATAATTCTCCAGCAATTGCACCCGACCCAGCTACAATCCAAAATGGAAGCTACTCGCCGCTATCACGTCCAGTTTTTATTTATGTAAATAAAAACTCTACTAAAAAAGCATGGGTCAATGAGTTTGTTAAATTTTATTTAAACTTATCTATGGACAAGGCCGCTGGAATTATCAAACAGGTTGGCTATATTCCATTAAATGATAATGAATATAAAAATTTACTTTCTAAATATAGCGCATTCATGGAAGCTGGCTTATAGGCTCACTTCACTGAGGTTAAATTGAACTCATTTAAAAATATATTCATTGGCCGGTCGATACACTTACTTTTAATTTTAAGTGTATCGATTACTATTTTAACAACTCTTGCCGTTATTGTTTTATTAGGCAAAGAAAGCTTTGAATTTTTTAAAGAGGTTTCGATTATTAGTTTTTTATTTGGCACAAAATGGTCGCCATTAATTGCTCCCCATTCTTTTGGAGTTTTGCCCTTAGTTTGTGGCACAATGTGGATCGTCTTTGGCGCTGTTTTATTTGCCGTACCAACAGGTTTACTGGTCGCGGTTTACTTGTCGGAGTATGCCTCTGACAAAGTTAAGTCTTTTTTAAAACCTGTTTTAGAACTACTTGCAGGTATTCCCACTGTTGTTTATGGCTATTTTGCCCTTACGTTTATTACCCCACTAATGAAGTGGTTTAACCCTGAAATTGAAGTTTTTAATGCAGCTTCAGGTGCATTGGTTGTAGGTATAATGATTTTACCTATGATTGCTTCACTTTGTGATGATGCTTTTACAGCTGTACCTCGTAGTATCAAAGAAGGTGGCTATGCCTTAGGTGCAAACACTTTTGAAGTCATTAAAGATATTTTAATCCCAGCAACAAAATCTCGTATTGGTGCTGCAACTATCTTAGCTGTTTCAAGAGCCATAGGTGAAACTATGGCCGTTACCTTAGCAGCTGGAGCTACTGCTAGACTAACTGCAGACCCTTTTGGCAGTGTACAAACTATGACAGCCTATATTGTGCAAGTCACCATGGGGGACGCTCCCGCCGGTGGAGTAGAGTACTTAAGTTCTTTTGCCGTCGGTACACTATTATTTATTATGACTTTGGTTATGAATATTATTGGAAATCAATGGATTTTTAAATCCAGAATGAGGATTGTTTAATGAGTAAGACTAACGACTCACTCACTGGTGTAATTAACTTGGGTAATCTTGACTCTAAACCTTCTATTGATGCTAAAAGAAAAGCAAAACGAAAAATGTATGACAAATTATTTTATCGGTTTTGCCAAGGGACTATTTTTTTTGCTCTTGTTACTTTAGTGGTACTTGTTGTACATATTTTAATGTCTGGTTTAAGCTGGATAAGCCTTGATTTTTTTACTAACTTTACATCAAGATTTGCAGAACGTGCTGGCATAAAAGCCGCCATTTTTGGTAGCCTTTGGGTTTTATTTTTAACTGCTTCATTTGCTATACCTTTAGGTGTAAGCGCTGCCATTTTTTTAGAAGAGTATGCACCAAAAAAATTATGGGTCCAATGGGTACAAATTAATATTGGTAATCTAGCCGGTATGCCATCAATTGTATACGGCCTAGTTGGCCTAGCCGTATTTGTTCGCTACTTTAATTTTGAACGAAGTCTTTTAGCAGGAAGTTTAACTTTAACTCTACTTATTTTACCAATAATTATTATTTCAAGCCAAGAGGCCATAAAAGCTGTCCCCTTAAGCCTGAGAGAAGCAGCCTATGCATTAGGAGCTAACAAATGGCAGGTCGTTTTTTTACAAGTCCTTCCGGCTGCACTCCCCGGTATACTTACAGGGGTTATCTTATCAATATCTAGAGCTATTGGTGAAACTGCCCCCTTAATTGTTATTGGAGCTCTTAGCTTTGTCGCTTTCACCCCAACTAATATTTGGGATGAGTTTACAGTACTTCCCATACAAATTTATAATTGGGCATCTAAACCACAAGCTGAATTTCATGAATTAGCTGCTGCTGCTATTATAATATTATTAGTTTTATTATTTGCGATGAATTTTCTCGCGATCTATCTCCGTCAAAAATATCAAAGGTACAAATTATGAGTGCAAGCTTAAGTGAAAATAAAGAAGTTATTCTAGAAACTAAAGATTTAAATGTTTTTTACGGTGAAAAACAAGCTATTCACTCCATTAGTATGCAGGTAAAAAAAGGCACTGTGGCTGCTCTTATTGGTCCTTCAGGCTGTGGTAAAAGTACTTTTTTAAGATCTCTAAATCGAATGAATGACTTTGTTGCTTCTGCCAAAGTTAATGGTGATGTTTTTTATAAAGGACAAAATTTATATAGTAAAAAAGCAGACCCTGTGGAAATTAGATCGCAAATTGGAATGGTTTTTCAAAAACCTAATCCATTCCCAAAATCAATTTATAAAAATATTATTTGGGGACCAAAAATAAATGGTTTTACTGGTGATATGGACTTACTCGTTGAAAAGTCATTAAAAAGAGCTGCTCTATGGGGAGAGGTCAAAGACCGCTTACACGACTCAGCTTTTGACTTATCTGGTGGTCAACAACAAAGACTATGTATTGCCAGAACCATTGCCATGAACCCTGATGTTATATTAATGGATGAACCCTGTTCTGCCCTTGATCCTCGCTCAACTCAAGCTATTGAAGACCTAATCTCAGAACTAAAAAGACGTTACACCATTATTATTGTAACCCATAATATGCAACAAGCTGGTCGAATATCCGATGAGACTTACTTTTTTCATGAAGGCCACTTAATTGAAAGTGGTGACACCAAAATGATTTTTACAAAGCCCTCTGTTCAGATGACAGAAGATTACATCACTGGACGATTTGGATAACAATGGAAATTAATAACTATTAATTTTAAAGGAATAAAATGGCATTACATTTACAAACTGAAATCAGTAAATTAAAAAATAAATTACTTATGCTTAGCTCAATGGTAGAGGCCAATTTGAGTAAAGCTGTGCTAGCTGTTTTAAATACAGATCATGACTTAGCTAAAAAGGTCATTCAATTAGATGAAGATATTGATATGCTAGAAATTGAGGTCGAAGAAGAGTGCCTTAAAATTTTAGCCTTACACCAACCTGTTGCTATTGACTTAAGATTTGTTATTTCTGCTTTAAAAATAAATAACGACCTCGAACGAATTGGTGATCTAACTTCTAATATTGCCCATCGTTCAATGCATATGACTAAAGATAATATTGGTGATAAACCCTTTGATTTTGAAGATATGTCGATGAAAGCAAGGCAAATGTTAAAAAAGGCTATTAATGCATTAATTAATATGGATGCAAGTTTAGCCCACGAAGTTTGTAGAGACGACGATGAACTCGACCAAATGAATAGAGCTACCTTTAAAAATACTCGAAATAAAATTAAAGAAAATCCTGAAATGGTTGAGTACTATTTGAATTGGAGATCCATATCCAAACACTTAGAACGAATTGGAGATTATGCCACTAATATTTCTGAAGATATTATTTATATGATTGAAGGTGTAATCATTCGTCATTCATATGGTGAGATAGAGTCTGACTCTACCCCCCAACAATAAATTTTTAATTACTTTAAATCTAAGTTAACTTGCGTGGCTTTTGAAATAGCCTGAGTAATATTACTTTTAATTTGCTCCTCTTCACCTAAACTAGTTAAAACCGCAGATGGGTTAGTTTGCTTTTTAGGCCTAGGGGCTTCATGACCTACTTTTGGACTTGGCATAACATTTTGACCTTGTTCAATCATTGTTAGGTGCGAACCGACTAAAGCTTTTAAATTGTTTTCAAACTGCATTCTAACTTTCTTAAGGTCAGTTATTTCTTGATAAATCGTTTTTAAGGAGTCTCTAGCGTCTCGAACTATAACTTCAGCTTTTTGATTAGCATCATTTAATAATAATCGTGACTCTCTTTCTGTGTCCAACCTGATTTTATCAGACATTTTGGTGGCAGTAGTAATAGTGTTTTTCAAAAGCTCATCTCTTTCTTTAAACTCAATAATAGCTAACTCTTTTTCACGTAAAGATTGTCTTAAGCTATTTCTTTCGCTTATTAGTTCTTCTAACTCTTCAGAAACTAGTTTTAAAAACTCTGTGACTTCTTCAGGGTCTAGACCCATCATTTTTCTAGAAAAACTTTTGTGTGCAATATCTATTGGAGCTATTTTCATAATTACCATCCTTTTCCTTGGAAGTATTGTACTCATCATCATATATTATGACTACCATATTTAAATTTTGAGTCCGGGGCCTAGACCAAAGACCTAAAGGGCGGCTTCTATGGAGTCACAAATTTTTCTAATTCTTTATCTCGCATTACTGCCTTTTCAAAACTTACTCTAAAAACTCTGTCTAGTTCTAACTCATGCATAGAGGTTAAGCCAGCTTGAGTCACACCCTTTTTAGAGACAACTTTACTTTGTAAGTCGGTTAGCTCAAGATTTTTATTTTTCTCTAATAAGGAAACAGCTCCTTTAAAAGTATCTTTTATCATTTTTTCAGATATCTCTTTAGAGATTCCATATTGCTCTAACCACTCAGCCCAATAAGTCATTACTTCAAAAACAAACCCAATACCACTACAAACAGCAACAGTAAAAGCCGCGAACTCATCTTCATTTTGTAATGCATAAACTTCACCAATAGAGCTAAACAATTGCTCAATAGTAGCATCTAGTGCTTCGTCGTCTCGAGCGTGATAAAAACCGACCACTCCTTGAGAAACAGAGGCTGCAGTATTTGTCATAACCCGAACTAAACGAGTTGAAGTTGTAACTAAAGATTTTAATGTTGTAAATGGAACTCCCGCAGCTAAGCTAATTACAATTTGATCCTCTCTAAAGTTGGCGACATAAGGCTCAATAGCTTCCATAAAGTCTTGCGGTTTCACAGCAATAATAACAATATCTGAGTGATCAATAAGTTCATCATTACCTGCAAATGAGCCCACTCCAAATTCAGACTTCACTTTTTTAAGTTTATTTTCTGATCGATTCGTAAAAAAAACTTGAGATGGAGACAATATGTTATTTGATAAAATTGACTTTAAAATTGATTGAGCTAAATTTCCACAACCTATAAACCCAATATTTAATTTAGATAGTGTCGACATTTATCACCCTTTGCCCCATAAGAATAGTGCCCAAACGAATATGAGTAGCACCATAATTAACTGCTTCAAT
>CALJPJ010000135.1 GCA_937980625.1 uncultured Bdellovibrionales bacterium | reverse complement strand
TCTGAAACTTTATATAACTAGATAAAACGTCAACAGACTTTAATTTAAAAATTGAATAGCTTAATGACTGTGGTACACTTTTAATAGTTTATCTATCTTGGAAGGTGCGCTGATGAAATTAACTTTGATACTATTATTATTTATATCATTTACTGTTGCTCAAGCTAACCCAGTAATCTGTACATTTGTTCATACATTTGATGGAGATAACACTAAGGGAACAATTAAAGTTACTGCCGAAGTAAAATCAAATTCTACAGAAGCCTCCTATTTTTTTGGGCAAAGTTCATTTTCTATTTTTCATAGTTTTGATTTTGACGTTATAAATTATATTAGTAAAAAATTATCTGAAAAAAATGAAAAAATTAGCGGTAATTATAAGGGCATACGAAGAGGTGACATTAATAACAGAATAATATTAAAAGTACATGAGGGGGCCTTTGTTGATAATATTATTACCGCGAGTTCAGACGATGAGTGGAGCTTTGGCTTCGTGGATAGGCCTCCGTTAGTTGATATCGAGTACAAACTAAAGAATTTAAGTTGTAAGAGGTCAGTTAAAAAAACTAAAGATTAATTTTACACTTTATTAGTTTTTGATACTTAAATTTAAGTTAGGGATTGTGAATATTTGATTTAACAACCTAAATTTCCATTTCATCTTATCTTTGAATTGATATCAAAATCTGTATCTTCAATGTGGCTTTGCTACTTCTCCGGTGCAAGTTCTGATATTAATATAAATCTAAACAGGTCTGAAACTTTATATAACTAGATGAAACGTCAACAGATTCTAATATGAAAATAAATAAGCTATCGGAAAAGGTATAACTATACTTTAGGCTTGGAACTATTGTTGTGTACAATGGCTGTCAAAAATTGACTTAAGTGAGCCCCTTATTCATAATTAGTACTTAGTTTAGTTATACTTCAAGCGGAGACCAGCCATGAAAATTAAAGCAATTATTATCATTTTATTATCAGGAGTATTAATATCTTCGTGCGAAACAATGAATGAAGAAACTGTCGGCCAAATGGCAAATATTTTATTAAATACAGGAGGAGCAGCTTCAGCTGCTGCACCAACTACGGCAGAAGTCTCTTATGGTTTAAAAGAGTCATTAACTTCTGGTGTTTTAAAAGCTGTATCAGGTTTATCTAAAACAGATGGTTTTTTAGGTAACCAAGCCATTAAAATTTTATTTCCTCCAGAGGCATTAAAAGTAGAAAAACAATTACGCTCATTAGGATTAGGCCATTTATGCGATAATTTTGTAACATCACTAAATAGGGCGGCAGAAAAGGCGAGTTCTCAGGCCGCTCCCATATTTATAGGGGCTGTTAAAAAAATGACGTTTAAAGATGCCATGAATATATTATTAGGCGCAGATGGTTCAGCAACTAACTACTTAGTAAATAGTACGAGCCCAGAGATCAAAAAATTATATAACCCTGTTATTGCCACAAGCCTTGCTAAGGTAAATGCTACAAAATACTGGGGAGACGTTACAAAGGCTTACAATCAAATACCCTTTGTGAAGCGAGTTAACCCTAATTTAGAAAGCTATGTGACCGATAAAGCTATGTCAGCGTTATTTGCTCAAGTGAAGGTACAAGAAAGTTTAATTAGAAAAAACCCAGTTGCTAGAACTTCAGCAATGCTTAAAAAAGTATTTGGTTATGCTGATAGTAAAAAATAAAAAATCTATTTACATAATTATATCAATTATTTTGTCGCTAATGCTAGTTTCTTGCAGTAGTGGCAGTAAAAAAAAGAAGCCAGAGAAAAAGAAAATCATAAAAAACTATGCTGAAAGTGAGTATCGTTTGAACAATGGTATTCCACAAGAAAAGATCAAATTTTCACCTATTAGGTACACCGGAGAGCGGGGTAAAATATTTATTATTGTGGAAGTGATGCCCACAGAAGTTGTAGCAAGGCCAGGCTTTAACCAATATCAATTATATAACCAAACATTACGTGGAATAATGCAAGTAGAGTGTAATAGACATTATAAAAATATTGGGGCCCGCTTAGGCTATATTGAACATCTAGAAATAAAAACAGAACGCTACAGTAATTTTTCTTATCGCACATGGGGCAAAGCCGTCTGCCACGGTTTCATGAAAGACCACAACTATAACCCCTAGGTACCAAGTCCCTTTTTGCGTAACACTGCTTCATAAATTGAACCACCAACACCTTTAACCCTGGGTACAATCCTAGATACCAACCTTCTTGTTGTGGTGCATTGTTACGCAAAAAGGGACTTGGTACTTCTAGTAAGTAACTGTGCGACCAGTTCTTTTGTTTTTTACTTTAAGTGTAAAGCCTTCGTATTTTAAGAATTTTTTATCGGCTAAATTATAAACAGGCTTAAAATCAAGATTGTCATCTTTACTGACTTCATCCTCTTTTTCGGATTTATTAAAACCTAAAAAACTTTTTAGACCACTAATAACGCTTTTTTGAGTTGGGTTTTCTAAAAAACTTACAACCTTATTAACATCTTGTGTGGTTTGTAAAATTTTAATAGTGCCTAAAGGAAAGTCTACTATTTTGGCGATACTAAAAAAATCCTGAGTGTCAAAACCTCTGTTGGCTCCAATTATATATGGAACATCGTAATAGTTTGCTACATTATTGTCTTCTTCTAATTCCACAGACATTCTATAAATATGTGTCCAAGTAGCTAAAGTTTGTTCTGAATCACAAGAAAGGTTCATTAAAAACAAAGATGGGTAGCCATTGGCTCTTCTTTGTTTGTACAATTGTGCTAACTCATCACGGCTGAAGGCTACTGATTTAAAATCAACATTATTTCTGTGGGGTAGTAAAAGGTGAAGATAAGTGCGTTTGGTTTCATTATTTTTTCCAATAAATTCTTTATAAAGCACTAGATAGTTAGACTTTTGAGTGCCGATCATAAAGTGACTGACATCCATTGAATGAGATACAGGCAAATAAATATCTGTAATTTGAAATAGCTCTTTAAACTTACCCTCAGTGTCAACAATAACAGATTCACTATGAACTTTCCATCCCTTTTTAAAGCTAAGGTAATTTTCAATTAACTCTCTTTGGGTAGAGCCAATTTCTTCAACAAGTGCCATTGTCATTACTATGTTGGTATCATCTTTTGTTGTAAATGGCTTTGGTAATGGTATTTCAGTAGATTTAACTGCAGTTAGTTTAAACTCGTAGATGTCAGGACCACAACTGACATCGTACTTTTCAATACCCTTATCAAGTAGTTCAATAACAGGCTTTTCAATTGCCCAATATTCGAGGACTCCGTTTTTTAAACTTTGTTTTTCACTTGCGATTTGTTTGAGAGTTAAATCTCCATTTTCATTTTTATAAGAAGTATGAAATATCCTGTCATTGGGGCTCTCAAAAATTCCATTAGCGCATAAGTATGTAATTGTTCCCTTAGATTTTATTATATTTAAACTTGGATTTTGCCAAGCATAAATATCATCCTTGGGTTTTACTAAAAGCGTTTGCACTAAAGCTTTTTTAGCCATTCGTTTAAAAGGTATATAGCCAAGGTTATTAGACTTAAGCTCAAAGTAAAACCTTGAGTACATTAGAGCCGAAAACTTATCTAAAATTAAGTCGAAGGGTTCAGTTTTTCCGTCACCACTAGAATAGGAGTTTTTATTGAATAAAGCTTGTTTGTTACTGGGTAAGTCAAAAAATACTTTTCTAAATTGTAGTTTATTTTCATACAAGCTAAATGCGATGGTGTTAATGTGATTCTCGAGCTCTTTATTTGTGAATTCCATTCTAGTGGTTAAGCCATTATACTTCACTCCTGTAATTTCACTTGGTATTGCAAGGAGAGCTTCGCGGATAATTTCTTCATTAGTAATACTTATATATTTAAACATTAATTTAACAAGTTTAGTAAAGTTTATAAATCCTATTGGATTAAAGAATTCTCCTTTTCCTAGAAGATTAGATGTAAGCATTTCAACAATACGTTTCTTTGTTTTATTATCGTAGCTCTTAAACAGGTTTTTGAGAGACTTTATGTTTTGCACAAGGAAGTCGTTTCTTATTTTGCTAAGTTTTTTAGCGTATAATTCATATTCGTCGATATCATCAAATTTCTCTCTTGCATCTTCAATCTGCTCATTAATATGACTAGCTTGAAATGTGCTATAAAAAAGAGAGAGTGACTCAGTATCAAAGTCTATCATAAAATCATTAGAGTTAGTAATAAACTCAGCTGGTGATGGCATGTAAGGGCCTGGGTCAGTGAGTGCTCTAAGAATTTTATGTCTTTTGTTAGTTTTATTTTCTTCAAATTTTTGTAAGTCACTTTTAATACTTTGATCGATTAAATCAATATCAAAGTAATTATTAACCTCTACTTCAGCTGGAACTCTGTTTTTATTAAAACTGGTGCATGAAAGAGTAATTAAAATCAGTATTAACGGGGATAACATTAAAATTCTCATATCAAAATAATACCAAATTTAAAACCGGCAGTAAGCTAGACAAAGGTTTATATTCCATGGGTACCAAGTCCCTTTTTGCGGAACAATGCTTCACAAAAAGGGACTTGGTACCTTAGGTTAGGGTACGAAAAAATAATTTGTTTTTGGTATAAATAGACTCACTTGTGTGCCAATGCCGGGTTCAGATTTAATTTTATACTTGCCGCCAGTTTTTTTAATGGTTTTCACGACTTGGTACATGCCAATGCCAGTTCCACCTTGCTTACCGTAGGTGACAAATTTTTTACCAATATTATCTAAAATTTCTTTCGGCATACCTTTGCCATTGTCAGTTATGCGAATTTCAATAATATTATGAACACAGGTTAGTTTAATATCAATGTCTCCTTGAGTTTCAATAGCTTCATATGCATTTTTAATAATATTAAATATGGCATCTTTAAAGTCTTCAATTTGTATTAAACTTTCAATGTGTTGTGCTGTAGTAGTTAGGGTGAAATTAATATTAGTGTCGTGTTTATAGATTGATGAAACTTCATTAAATACATTTGTGATAAATATATTTATATCAGTATGCTGCATTTTTTTTGTGTTTTTATTAGCTAATACAGCAGTATCTAATAACTGAATGTCTGATATAGTTTGTCTTAACTTTTTTACAGTTAATTGAATTAACATCTTATCACTTTCAGTAATACTATTTTTATTAGATAAAAACTCTAAGCTTGTTAATGGTGTTTTCAAAGAGTGAGCCATAATATTAGCAGCCTCTAAGGAAGACCTGAGCCTTTTATTACTTTCTTTAATTTTAATTTTGTTAATCTCTAGCGGTAAAATTGTTTTTTCAAAGTCATTTTTTTTATTGATATTTAAAAAATAATCATTCACAGGCATAGTGCTAATTTTGCTATTAAAAAAAATACTTTTTTTATCAAAATTATTATGTGGAAGGATATTGAGGTTTTTTTTTGTTGTTTTATTATAAAATTTAGTTTTCATGATATGTCCTTTTTCACATTAAATAAATAGTAAGCCTAATGTTGTACTAAGAATATTAAGTACAAGATTAAATAAAATTAGACCACCCACGACAACTACAACATCAGCAAGTTTTATATTTTCAATGATAGCTTCGGGGTTAGCTGTAAATTTTTTGATTCTGTTGTCGACTGCGTCTCTTATTTTTTTATATGTTTCCATTTGGACCTCCTTTGACTACTAAATTTGTGTCAAAATTAAGACAAGACATAATGTCTCATATTTAGGAGTCGGATCCGTGACACCTTTAATTCGTTTTGAATTGTGCCAACCATAAAAGATTTTCATAAAAAAAAATAATTTTTAGGGTAAAAAAACAAATTTTCATGTGTGAAAAACTGGATTTCAATCTCACATCCAATGTATCGTCTTTTATGACTCTTTTTGCAAAATTGAAACACTAAGGTTAATTTAATTGTAATATAGCCACTAATTACTTAGTTTAAATTATAAAATAGACCGATTTGACGCTATTTCATGAGTGCAATACTTTTAATCACAAGGAGAAAAACAATGGAATTAAACCTTTATGGGTGCCACAGGCAATTTTTAGAAAGCTATATGAGTAAATATAAGCTGTCGTTAAAATCATTAGCCAACTCATCTAATAATGTAGTTTCTGTTTCAACGTTATCTAGAATCATAAAAAAGGACAGGGAGGGAGAGTACCTGAAAGCCTTTGATATAAGTTTAGACTCCTGGCCCAATTGATCGCAAATTTAAGGCTTACAAAAGAGCAGGCTCTTCAAGCTTTATTGCTAAGGCTTAAAGATGAGATCAAAGAATTAAAGACACCTCTAATACTACAGGTGTCAAAACTTTTGGACAAAACCTATGGAAAGATTAGTTCAGAAGAAATGAGCGAAAGTAATTTAAGCAGAGAGGCGTTATACATTGCCGATACTTACGATAAGTTGCCGCCAAGGTTTCAAAAAAGTATCGCTACAGAAACGTTTAAAGTGATTGGTTTTTTGGACGCATTAGACCCCGCTGTTGCTCAAAGCTTAGATAACAATCGCAAAGTGATGAGAAGATTAATAGACTAGTACTTATGCTTTAAGCATGGGTACATAACAGGAGGACTTATGTTAGAAGCACAATCTAATACCTCTTTATCTTTGGATGATCATGTTGATGTTGAGTGTCCAAGTAAAGATGAAGGATTTAGAAGAAAAAAACTTAGCGAGTTAAAAATACCATTTATTTATTTTTTTCAAACGTCTGTAAAATTTGGGGTATTTAAAGACCTCGGTGACTTAGATAGAATGAAAGAGAAATGTTCTGCATATAGAGGGTATATTGACCGTTGGGTTGCCAAAGCAATAAAAAATAAAGAAATTACAATTTTAAAGGACGGTAAAATAACTCCGACAAAGGGAGAAGTAAATTCTTTTGAGTTTTATGACGAAGCTGAAGGATATGAAGTTTTAGAGAATATTTCTAAAAAAATAACGGAAGTAGCAGTAAATGACCTTAAAATGAAAGAAAAAAGAAAAGGTATTTCATCAAGTAATTTTTATGCTATCAAAAATCACCCAGAGTTAACATTGGATTATAAAAATATTCTTAATAAATTTTTAACCGATATGAACCAATTAATTAAAAGATCTGCTGAGCTAGAAAATACTGACGATGTTGTACATTGTGTTGGTTTATCTTCTTGCTCAATCAATGAGGAGGTACTAAGTGACATTTAATAAATTAATAATTCTAATGGCGACAATATTTACTGCTTCTTTAGTTTTTGCAGGAAATACTGGGGGCTCTGGCCTTGTATCACTAACTGCGGATTTAAATTCGAATTATGGTGATGCTAGTGGGGGCGATACTGTTGAAGCTGGATGGACCCTTTCATTTGAAGATCAATTTTCCACTCATGCACATAATGGTACTGGACCTGGCCTTATACGTACTGATGGTTCTATTGATCGAGCAGGCTTGTCAGTAAGCACCTGGTCAGCTGCAGGTTATGTTGAAACTGAAAGTGGTTACGAGTGGCGACGAGCAGACTTCAATGATAAGGCAGCTTGGGATCAGGTTTTTAAAAACAACACAGAAGAGTTTGCAACTTTAGAAATTTCACCTAGTGGGACTATAAAAGCTACAGCATTTATGGCTAAAGATGAAGTTATAAATACATTAAGCGATATGCAATCAAATGCAATAAGCAGGGAAGAGCAAAACAACCTTGAAGTTACAAAGCATTCTGTTTCAACAGGTGAGCTAGATCAAGTTCATGTAAATAAAGATAATGAAATTATTTTTATAGATTCATCAAAAAAATAATATTTACGTAAAATATTATTTTTAAAACTTAAAAAACCTCGCACTATATAAGTGTGAGGTTTTTATTTGTAACGACCACTCCATATGTTCTGAATAACTTATTAGAATTTAAATTTTACCCAAACGCTCATATTTAAATATTTACAGAAATTTAATAAAAATAAATTATTTTACAATGCCCATATAAATATAACTGGCTCCACCCATAATGCTTTTATACTCAGTTTGGGAAAACATATTAGTAGAATTCATTATGTTAATAAAACCTTCTCGGCATGGAAATTTACCGGATGATTTATTTAAATAATCATAAGCCTCTTTGTTGCCAGAGACAATTCCACCAAGTCTTGGTACGATGTGATTAAAGTAAAGTGGAATAATATGTTTTAAAATAGGAGTAGTAATTATGCCTGTCTCAATCACCATGACTTTTCCACCTGGTTTTGTCACGCGAGCCATTTCAGCTAAGCCTTTTTTAGGGTCTTGTACATTTCTAATGCCGTAGGCAATGCTGGTGATGTCAAAACAGTTATCTTTAAAGCTAAGTGATGTAACATCTTCAATTTGAAATTTAACATCAAGCTTAAGTTTTTTAGATTTATCAGGGGCTAATGCAATCATCTCAGGGCAAAAATCAGTGCCAATTACTGATCCTGTTTCACCAACTACGGATTTAAAGTTAAATGCAAGATCACCTGTGCCGGTGGCACAATCTAAAACACTCATACCAGTATTAGCGCCACTCCATTTAACTAATTTTTTACGCCACTTTCTGGCCATACCAAAAGTGATAACATCATTAGCTTTATCGTAGGTATTAGCGATGCCACCAAAAAGATTTTTAATATTTTGAGCCTCGGGGCCTGAAATTTGATTCATAGTAAGCTAACCCTAAAGAGTTTTATCAAAAACCATTAATAGTTTTTTAAGTTGCAACATGAGTTTTTCAAAGTCATTAAAAGTTAAAGCTTGGTGCCCGTCACTTTTAGCTTCTGTTGGGTTTGGATGTACTTCTAAAATTAAACCATCAGCTCCAGCAGCTGCAGCAGCAAAACTAATTGGAGCTACGAGTTGGTTAACACCTGTGCCATGAGATGGGTCAGCAATAACTGGAAAACTAGTAAACTGCTTAACATGGGCAATAGCATTAATATCAAAGGTATTTCTGGTTGTAGTTTCAAAGGTTCTAATGCCTCTTTCACATAAAACAACATTTTGATTACCTTGGTCAGTAATATAATCTGCTGCAAGTAGCCACTCTTTTACTAGCCCAGCAAGGCCGCGCTTTAACAAAATGGGTTTGTCAGTTTTTCCAAGTTCTTTAAGTAATTCATAGTTGTGCATATTGCGTGAACCAACTTGAAAAACGTCCACAAAATCATATAAATCAGAAATCTGCCTAGGGTCAGTGACTTCAGAGACAAAGGGCATATTAGTTTTTTGCTTAGCCAGTTTAACGAGCTCAAAGGCTTCACTTCCCAAACCTTGAAAACTTTTAGGGGAGGTCCGTAATTTATAAACCCCACCACGTAAAATTGATGCTCCATTAGCCTTAACAAATTCAGCTGTTGTTAAAATTTGTTGTTCATTTTCAATTGAACAGGGGCCAGCAATGACGGCAAATTTAGGTCCGCCAATTTTCACTGATCCAAAAGCTACAATATTAGTTTTCATACTCACTTTTAATGCTCCTAAAGTAGGCTAAAAACAAGCTAAAATAGGTAATAATCACTATTTAGTCCTCCATATATATACAATTTTGTTGC
>CALJPJ010000134.1 GCA_937980625.1 uncultured Bdellovibrionales bacterium | reverse complement strand
ATGAGTTTGCTGGGTATTTAATAGAGCCTTCAATTTCATTAGTTGATGAGAATAACTACGAGTTAACTTGGGGTGGTTATTGGGCAGATAATACTGAGGCTAAACAAAACGATAGAATACAAAGTGTATACATCAGTGCTGAAAAAGTAATTCAAAATTATAAATTGGGGTTAAAAGTTGAAAACTTTTTTAAAGATAGTGAAGTATCTCCAGCTGTTTATAGTAGCAGTAGCTACGGTGGAAATAATCGCAAAGGCAATGTTTACGAAGCAAGCCTAGAGTTTTCGAAATACAATTTTAAAGTTGTTGGGCAATATTATGATTTAAACTTGATTAGTAAAAATTCAATTCAAGACGATAGACAGGCTTATTATTTAGGAGTGGAGACATTGTATGTTAAGTTTTAGAAAAGTTAAATTTCTATTTGTAAGTGCTTTTTACCTTTTTACGGTAATAGCGTGTTGGAGCCCTGATAAGTCTGTAGAGTCTGAAAATGCATCTTTTCAAATCACCTCAGGTAAGTTTGATAATAGTAGGTCAACAAACTCAATGAGCAAAAAGAATAATTTTTTGTCCTTAGCTCAAGATAATCACAATTTGTGGAAGCTGAACTATGTAAAACAATTTACCTTTGAAATATGTGCTATTGAAAGGGGTACAAATAAAGAAATTAAATTAAAAACTTTTGAAATCAAAGACGAATTTAATAATAAAATAGCTTCTGGTAAAACTTTAAACAGTGGTTGTATGCGTTGGTCTGAGTCTTTTTATTACAATCAATTAGCACCGTCTTACTATTTAAAATTTAAAAGAAAACTAGTAGGAAAAAAGTTATATAGTGGTTCTAGCAACTTTCATATCGTAATTAATCCATGGGTTGCAAGAGATGGTGGTAGTATTTCTGCTTTTATCCCTGAATATGAAAGTAATTTTATTAACCAAACAAGTTTTAAAATTTTAGAAAATAGTGATGATATTAGTAAAGCATTAATAGGCCAATACGATATTAACAAAGAAGAAGATGGAAAAATTTATGTTGAAAATTTAAATTATCGTTTAAACACTATTGAAGGCTCAAAACTGAGTAGCGAGTTTTTCTTAAGAATTGAAAATGCGAAGATATATACGCGGGTTAGAAAGGCTAATGGCGAGTATCGAAAATTTGACTTAAAATATGGTGGTAAATATTCAGTTGCAGCTAAAGTTATGCAAAGTTCTTTGACTTCAAACTCTGAGCTATTACCTCTAAGTAAGTATCACCCCAATTACTCTACCGGACCAAAAGCAAAATCAAAAACTATACAAGCTTCTTACCCTAAATTTTATATTGCTAAAGGTAAAGGGCCAGGAGAATTTCCATTTCATAACTACACTGAAAATAGATCATTAAATGGTAATATCCCACTTGCTATTACGAACTGGAAAAATCAAAAGCAATTTAGACTATTATTAAATATTCAGCCTGAAGATTATCCGTTTAAAGGATTTATGCAACCGCTACAGGCTGTATTTCGTGGTGGAAAATTTGAAGGTGGTTCGGCAAGTTACGTTAGACCTGAAGAGCATAATATGTTCAAGAAAAACTCATTGAATCCATTTGGTGATAAAGAGTCTAGATTTGATGATGAAATGAGTATAGCTAAAAACTTAGCTAACCCTAAAAAGCTACCAATATTTAATGAGTACACTCTAAGTGAAGTTGGTTTGAAGTTTGTATCACAAGCAAATGGAGAATCTATTTCTAACCGTGGAATAGTATACGAGGGTAAGGTTTGTTTAACACAAAGATATAACAACGTAAGGCCACAAGATCAAAAGTTTACTATAAAGATTTATAGTGAAACTCCTGGAGCTGATATTGATTTAGTCGCTAGAAAAAGATCTAACAATATAGATAATAAAAATAATTATAAAACGGCGATTGTTAAGTTTTCAACTGAAGACGGTGGTTGTTTAACTTGGAACGATACGATTTGGTTTAAGCATTATAAGCCAGAGACATATTTTGACTTTAAAGCTGAAATTAATGAAGAAGGTAGTGATCAAGTTATGAAAGTCACTTACCAAATCAACCCTTGGGATGAAGGTTGGACTTTTGGTCGTGATAAAAGTAATACTGATCCGCAAATATTAAAAGCAATCAGGGATCAAAAAAAGGTTCCATCGCGCATATTTTTACCGAAGTTTTCTTATGAAACTTTAAGGTTTAAATATAATATTGATAAATATTTAAATTTAAATGTGATTAAAGAGGTACTTTTTGATTTTACAGCAAGTACTTTAAGGTATAACTCAAATAAAAATGGACGTTTTGGTATTTATCACCAACGAGATGGTGTTTATTTATTAAAAACAGCTATGGAAAAGTACTACCTTGACCCAGCAAGTACAGGTATTTGGGTTCGTTCAACTCCTGATCAATGTGATGAAGCTGATACAGATTGCTTGGCTCGAAGTCGGTTTGTGCAATGTCCATCTGGTGTGAATGAGTGCGAAGAAGAAGTACGCACTTATGTTGAAAAACCACTTTTAGATGAAAATCGACCAAAAGTACAAATGAAAAGGCACTTAAGTGTGGTGTCAAGGCTTGTAAGAGTAGTGGGTGGTAAAATTATTACTCCTGTTTCTTTTGAGGTTAAAGATTTACGTGTAATGCGTTTAAGATCATTTT
>CALJPJ010000133.1 GCA_937980625.1 uncultured Bdellovibrionales bacterium | reverse complement strand
TGGTCAATATCAGCATATGTATTCCACTGACCATCTCCTTCCAATGCTAAAAACTGGTGACAGATATTTTCAATAAAACTTTTATCGTGAGATATTAAAATTAATGAAGTTTTTAGTCCCATAAGCAAGCTTTCTAAAGCTTCAATAGAGTAAATATCTAAATCATTGGTCGGTTCATCTAAAATTAAAATATCACAAGGTAATAACAAAATTTTAGCCAATTGTAATCTTGCTTTTTCTCCACCAGATAATTGAGAGATTTTTAAATAAAAATGATCTTGAGTAAATAAAAACTTAGTTGCATAACTGGCCACATGCATTGAGTTCTCTTTAAAGACAACATGCTCACTCCCCTCACCTAAGTATTCAAATATAGTCACTTCATGATCTAGTATTTTTTTAGCCTGATCAAAGTACACCACATTTAATTGCTTGGCTCTTTTTACTTCACCAGAGGTGGGCTCAATATCATCAGTAATAATTTTGACTAATGTGGTTTTTCCTGATCCATTTTCACCCAGCAATGCCAATCTGGTTTTTGGTGAAAAGCTAAAGTTTAAATCTTTGAAGAGTTTTTTATCAGCAAATGATTTACTCACATTTTTTAGTTCTAACAGGCGCTTAGTTTGCCGGCCGCTTTCATCAATAGAAAAGTCTATTTTAGCCTTAGACTCTCTTATGCGTTTATCGACCGAACCGACATTGTCAAACAACTCATAAGCTTCTTTTATTCTTGAACGACTTTTTGTGGTTCTAGCTTTCACTCCCGCTCTTAACCACTCAAGCTCTCTTTTGGCTTTATTATTTAAGCTTTCAGAAAGTTTTTGTTGTTCTTCAAAATAGCTTTCCCTTTTTAGCAAATATTGACTGTAGGGTACCGAGTAAGATAAATGCTCATTTAAAAATGCTTGGCCGATTTCAACGGTTCGATTCGTGGTTTGATCTAAAAAATTTCTGTCGTGGCTTATCATAACAAAAGCTCCTGACCAAGAATTTAAAGTTTTTTCCAACCACTTAATCGAATTCCAATCCATATGATTAGTGGGTTCATCAAGAAGTAAAACCTCTGGGTTATTAACTATAGCGCATGCTATAGATAGCCTTTTTAACCAGCCACCAGATAAAGAGCTCACTAAAACTAAATGATCCTCAAAGCCACACTTTGATAAGGCAATACTTACTTGTGTGTCTTTATCACTTTGATTTCCTATAAACGAAGAGGTAACTATCTTTTGTATTGTACTACTAGTTTCGTAATTTGCCACCTGCGGCACATATGATACGGATAAATATTTTTGTCTAATTACTTCGCCATTTTCAGGTTTTACTTGATTGGCCATCAACTTAAGTAGCGTAGATTTACCAGCCCCGTTTTTACCAATAATAGCTATTTTTTCACCACTATGAATATTTAAGGATAATTGTTTGAATAAAGTTTTAGCTCCATAAGATTTTGAGACTTGATTTAAAGAAATTAAATTTTTCAAACAAAGTGCCTTTTAATAAAAAATATTAGATAGTTTCTCTTCGTCGTAAAATTAAACTAAAAGCCAAGGGTATAAATAAAATTGTAACTATTGCTACAAGGCCACTCGGATTATTATTTGATTTATCCATTCGAATCAAGCCACAACCTAAAAAATAATCACCATCTAACTCATTTTGCGGGTATAAATGCCTAATTCCATCAATATCATCTCTGTGCAGCCTAGCTTCACTCGTCGAACTAGAAAAGTACATCAAAGAGCCTTTCACACTTGAATGACCTAGACCAAGAACATGGCCTAATTCATGTGCAATCGTTGCCACTCTCGTCCCTTTACTCAAGTTAGTCATATCTGCACGACCACCAGGGGTCACATTTAATATTATATACCCCTTATCTATATGCTTATCACCAAGAACATAGTCATCAGCCTTAGCAAAGGCTAAAATATTATCTTGAGCATCAGCAGCACCTGTTAAGGTATCTATATCAGCTGTACAACCTATTACTACTTGTTCAGAAAAGTTGTTACTAGTAATATCTGTTTCTGACGTCGAAACATTATCACCTTTTTTCATTTCTAAATTAGAATGTACGGCATTATTCCAAAATTCAATTGAGTCTTTTATATCGCTAACCGCACCATTATAACAATTTGCCGGGCTTATATGAACTTTTACTGACCCTCCTTTAAACCCTTTAATACCAGGGTGTATAATGGTAAAAGCGTATAGCCCTTGAGAAAATAACAGTATTGAGAAAAATAATTTAACCATCAGTTTTTTCCTTATTTTTTTCTTTAAGCTTTTCCTTGTTTTTTTTATTGTCTTTACCCTTAGGAGTCTTCTTTTTCATTTTCTTTGTTTTTGGAGCCTCACCAGCTTTAAAATTCGAATCATCATCTACATCTTTATTATTTCTCAATTTTTTTATTTTTCTTTTATGTGCATGATCCCAAAAATAATTTAAACTCATATATAAATTTAAATTCCTGCGATCACCAAACAGTCCATTAACCATGGCATCCACTGAAAAACTAAATTTTTCAGTAAAATGTCTTGTCATCCCCACCTCAAGCATTAATAGCTTTGAATGTGCTGTAGTTGATGGCCTATAAAAAGGTCTGACATTAGTTCCATTATTTAATAGTTTAATTCCACCATTTCCCTTACTGATAGTTCCTAAAACACCTAGTCCGTATGTAATATAGAATCTAGACTTTCTATTTTTGTTAAAGTCATAACCTAGCAACGTTGAAAATCGCCATTGGGTAATATCAGCTGCCCCATCCTCAGTCTCCCTTGGTAACAAAGTGTAATTTGTTTTAATGTGATAGCTTAAGTTTATATTATCGTGGGCCCAAGAGATATTGGCATCTAAAAAATGAGCTGAGAATGAACCATAAATGGCCGTCTCACCAGTATCAGTGACTGCCTCAGTTAATATGCCAGAACTTAAAATGCCATAACCTAAAGAGTACCTGTCTAACTGAACTACAGACCATGCTTCAATCGCTGAAAAAACAATAATTAATAATAATACAATTTTCATATATAAATATCATAAGTGTATTCATTTAATAACTCTATGTTATTTAAATTTTACCTACTTAAGTTAGACCCGTAGATTAAAACAATTAAAAGTAGACCTTTTACCAACTCGATTTAATTATTATGACGTTTAATTCACGATGACTAGTGCTCTTTAATCAGGCAAACACTGCATGTAGCGAATCTATAAACAATAAAATGAAATTTTGTTATTTTAAATTCTCACTAATTCAGTCAAAACATGTGAATGCTTATTGTTAAATTTTAATAATAAATTACCTCACTTAAATAATTTATTAATTAACTGACCCTAAGGCTTATACTTATATTCATTATCACATATCAACTATGTCACTAACATTTGTAATTGATAATTGTTACAAAGATACGAATGCTAGTCATAAACTCAATTCACATAGAATTTATGTAAATAAGAATGGCTAGCAAAGCTTTCGGCAAATAAAAAATTACTATTTGACCTATAAAAAAAACTCTTAAATTAGCTTAAGGCCAATTTGTATCAGGTTTGTACCAGCAAAGAGGACGAACAACCTCTGGACTATACCTATCACGATAACAAGTTCCTTGATTGGGGTTACTGAGGCTCAACTTGGCAAAAGGGTCTGCATAACACAAACTTGCTCGAAAATATGTATCAAGTCGGCATTGAGCATTGGTATTACCAGTTATAACTTCCTCGGCAACATTGCTATCTGGAAAATTAAAGTTAAGAGCAGCAACTTCACCAGACATTTTATTAAAAATATTTGCCAAATTTAAACCTGCCAATGAACTTCTATAACAATTTGCTCTACCATTACTGTCTTTAAAAAATAAGGAGCACTTGGCTAGAACTAAGGGATGTAGATTCTTAATATCTAATTGCTTTAAAAATTGCTTATTGTCTGTTGGGGAATATATTTTTTTCATACACCGTGACATGGCAAAGTAGTCAGCCTGTCCTTCAACTGATAAAATATGATCGCCCATCAACACTGTTGGAGCACCACCTATGTGATGGCCTAACTCATGACAAATAACCGCAGTGAGACCAAGCTCTGACATGCCCTGGAACCTGGCAATCCCCCCGTGGATAGCTACACTCATTTTATTTTCATCACGAAAAGCCAGTGCATTGGTAAAATTGCTCGACCATAAGTTTGGCATATCCAACTGATAACCCATTTGCTGAACTATGGGCCCATATACTTTTATAACTTTATTTAAAACTGCATTATATTGCTTTTGTGTTACACCACTTGCAATGGCAGTTAAGCTCCGCACATTTGACTTAGAGACCAAGTTTTTAGTCGCCATAAAACTAAAGCTATGACACAAATTTGTTTCACTATTAACTGCAAGTGAAAAAGTTATGGATAGTATTAATGTCAGGATCAAAAGAGCTCTCAGCATAGTGTAAAGTACCACTCAGAGATTAATTAACAATATTATAAAACTTAAAACTGCTTAAATAACTAGCTAAATAGCTATTTTTGCTTTGCTCTTGTATAAACTGTGAAATTATCAGGGTTGAACTCGCTGTTATGCCAATTTTATTTAATAATTCCCTCAATTTTCTAAGTTTGTTTAAATTAAGGTGCTTAAACAGCTCCCAGCAGGAGAACTGCGCGCATTATAATTTAAACAAACTTAGAAAATTGAGGGAATTATTAAATAAAATTGGCATAACTACTTAAAATTACAATAAGTATACGACACCAAAAAATTGCCTTCTCTAGTCATTTCTATCTAGTTTAACAAAAACTCGTAAAAGATCATCTAAAAAGCAACCACTTAGCAAGCGTGACTTAGGCTATACAAAAATTATTTGCACAATTACCTTTTCAAGGTACTATTTACGCAATGAAAGTAGCTTTATGCTTTAACGCTTAATAATTTAAAGGGAATAAAATGATTACACACAAAATTAAACTTAATTTTTTTGTACCTTCAATTCTATTTTTTACCATTTTACTTTTCACTTCTTTAAGTTCTGCACTAAATATTATACCAAGACCACAAAATATTTCTAATGGAAATTCTTATTGGAACATTCCTAGCTCCAGTATTATATGTTTCAACCCAGAGGCAAAGCCCTCAGCTTTAAAACTTAAAAAATTAGTTTCTAATTTTAGTCATGCTCTGCTCAATGAAAAAAAAACATGCTCTCATGAGTCTTGGCAAATATCAACAAACCCAAAGCTTAATCACTTAGGCCCAGAAGGGTATACTTTAAATATAAATTCAAAAGGCGTAATTATTAAAGCACCTAACCAAGCCGGACTTTTTTATGCTATTCAAACTCTTAGGCAGTTATTACCGGCAAGCTCTGAAGTTAACAAAAAAAATTATTTTCAAAAACTTCCTATTGTTAACATAGAAGATTGGCCTCGTTTTGCATGGCGTGGCTCCATGCTAGATATTGCTCGTAATTTTTTTAACAAAGAGTACATAAAAAAACATATTGACCGAATGGCTTTATTTAAGCTGAACCGACTACACCTACACCTTACTGATGACCAAGGCTGGAGAATTGAAATTAAAAAATACCCTAATTTAACTCGACATGGAGGCAGTGGCTCTGTGTTTGCTGGCCGCTCTGGTTACTTAAGTCAAAGTGATTATATTGATATTCAAAAATACGCTCTCAAACGCAATATAATTATTATTCCGGAAATTGATATGCCTGGGCACACCTACTCTGCTCTTGCTTCTTATCCAGAGCTTAATTGTGATGACCTATCTAACCTTACTCCTGCTCGTAAAACACCACCAAATTTATACTCAGGCTACCGTGTAAAGTGGACGTCTTTATGTTTATCAAAGCCTTTTTCTTATGAGTTTGCCAAGGATGTTCTTACTGAAATAGCTAATATCACAATGGGGCCTTGGGTTCATATTGGAGGCGATGAAGTTGAAAATACCCAGTACACAGACTTTATTTTATTTGCCGAGAAAACGGTTATGGATTTAAATAAAACCACTATTGGCTGGCAAGAGATTTTAAAGGCTAAAGTTAATAAATCAACCATTGCGCAAGTTTGGTTTGAAAAAGTAAAAGACAGCAGTGTTAAAAAAATTATTTCTTTATGTAAATATTTTTATTTAGACCATGGGAACTCTAAAAAACAAATTGTAGCAAATAACTGGTGCAAAAAAGGCGGCATCACCTTAGATGATGTCTACAGATTTACTTTAGCTAATGATAAAAACGTTCTCGGCATTGAAGCTCCTGTGTGGAGTGAAGTGGTTATTCGAGATAGAATTGCCGATCGACGCCTTTGGCCTAGGTTAACAGCAGTTTCTGAAGTTTCATGGACTCTTGAAAAAAGCAAAGAGATTAATGACTTTAAAAAGAGGCTTGGCTACTTTGGCACTCGCTTTAACTTAATGGGCTTAAAGTACTACAAAGCAAAAGGTGTACGTTGGAGTAAATAGTATTAATTAACTTCAAAAAATATTTGGAATTTTTGTGGAGCCTTTAATTTTTGACACATTAATATTTTTATTCGTCATATAATTTACAAAAACAACCTCGATCTTATCACTATTAAATAAAATCCCCTCTCTTGAATTATCTTTTTTTATAATCTGTAAAAAATCATAATACCCATCTTTTTCTATGGCATATGATTTGATTTCATCAAAACAAATTTTTTGTTTTTTTCCTATAAAAGGATGAAATTGACATATATATTCATCTGTAACTTTAACCTTTACAAAAGCAAAAAATAAACTAATAAAAATTAAAATCAAAATAAATAGTAAAGACAATGGAAGTATAAAAACATATAAACTTTCAAATTTAAGAGATATAAAAATTATATAAGCAAAAAATATAAGCTTAGCAAATGCTATGGTTGATATGAATAATGCTCCGCTAGGGGAATAACTATTTAATTTTTCCACTGGTCACACCTCAACACTATATTGTACCCATCTGGGTTGAGCTTGTATATCTAAAAATTTTGGAGCCTTAACACCTTTAGATCGAACAAGGTTAAGTAAAGCACCTTCTTTTCGAGTTGTTTCTTCATTTGTGGCAGAAGCACGTAAAACAGCTTTGTTATTGGCATCTTGAACAAGGTAATTACTATTCATAAAGCCACCTGTTAAACTTTCAACAGACAGTTCCTTAGAGTTAAAGCCAAACCCTTTGGCTATTTGAATAATATTTTTATGCTGCTTGCTTCTTTTTGTTAAGCTCTGTGAGTACCTTTTTTTGGGTTGTATTTTTTCCATTTCAATTTTGCTTCTATATTAATAAATATACTGTGTATAGCTATTTTTTCATCCCACCCAAAGAGCCATATAAATATCATCTAAATAAGTTCCTGACTCTAATTTGAGTCGTTTTGTTTTTCTGCCTTCTTCTATAAAGCCCAAGGATTTGTATAGGTTTATCGCAATTTTATTAGAT
>CALJPJ010000132.1 GCA_937980625.1 uncultured Bdellovibrionales bacterium | reverse complement strand
ATTAAAAAGACTCTATATAACAATCTCAAAAGCTGAAATAACTGGCACCTCTGGTTTTAAAAAAAATGGCCTGAGGTTCAATGCAAAAATATTGAAAATGAATATCAAATAAACGCAAACTAAATAATACACTTTATATATTCTATGTAAATTGCACTTGAGTTTTTTATGTAAACAAATATAATCTCCCTTATGAAAATCACTAAACAACAAATTAATGAAGCACAGTCTATGTGGGGAAAAGCCTTAGTAGAAATTGGATCACTGAAAAATCAGCCTGATCAATGCCTTAAAACGGCAACATCTCACATTAATCAACTATACGCCTTTGAAAACAATGAAATTCTATTCAAACCAACAAAAGCAAGCGAAAGCCCATTTCGCTTAAGCTTTGAAGGTACCTTGTCATATTTTATTGGCAGCAACACTAATCACACCGAAGATTTGGGCTTTGCCCTAAACCCTTGGACAAGTGTTCAATTTATTAACCATGCCTATAAAATAAAAGACAATTCAGCACTTGTTATTGGTCATTATATTTTTACCGATCCAAAAGGCGACACAGTTAAAGTTGAGTATACTTTTGGTTATATTTTAATTAATAACCAATTAAAAATTGAACTACATCATTCATCTTTACCTTATCAAAAATAATTTTTTGAATTAAATATTCTTTATTAAAAAGGACTATTATGAAAATAATCTTATATATTATTCTAATATTTAACATCTCTGAGCTTTTTGCTGGGGAAGTTAAATTTCGTGCTCGAGAACATTACGAAGTTATAACAATTAAAGACAATGACAACAGTGAAAAATATAAAGGCTTTAGTAACACGGTTAATATTTGGTGGGAAAAACCCTATGATATTTCTTTTGGATTATCTTTTTCACCCATTTTCTCAAGCTTAAAAGGAGAGGAAGACTCTATATATGGAGAGAAGGTCAAAATCATTAATGCTGGACTAGAGTTAAAGTATTTCTACAAACAACTTTTAAAATATATGTATTTTAGACCAGGCCTAAGCTATACAATTTTAAAGCCAGACACCTCACTCAAAAATAGAACTGGAATGTCTGGTTATCTTGGGATTGGCTACGAGTACCCGTTTAAAAAGTTTGGCTTAGCCTTTGAACTTGCCTACAGATACTCAGATCTAGAGCATGACACAAGAATTGAGGCTTTTACCCCATCCGTTGGGCTACACTTTTACAAATCTTTATAACTTAAAGGGTCATTAGATGAACAAAGTATACTTTATATCTCGATTGCTTCTTGGACTAATTTTTTTAGTATTTGGTGTTAATGGACTTGTTAGTATGACTACTGGTAGTGGCTTTATACCCATTCCACCCCCTTCAGAAGAAATGAAAATATTTTTTGGTGGAATGATGGCTGCTAAGTATATTATGCCTGTTGTTAAAATTCTTGAAGTTTTAGCTGGAGCTCTGCTTTTATTTAATAAATATGTTAATTTAGCTATTACTTTGCTCGGACCTATTATTTTTAATATTTTATTTTTGCATATCTTTATACCTGGAGAAGGTCTTCCAATAGCTATATTAACTAGTATTATGTGGCTTATACTCTTTTTATATAGGTTCGAACAATTCAAAGATTTTTTTGCAAAAAAGTAATATGTCTTCTTTAAGAGAAACTCACTTTCAATGCCCTTACTGCTGGCAAAAGATATCCATGTTACTTGAGCCGATTAATGAACCCCAAAAGTATATTGAGGATTGTGAAGTTTGTTGCCAGCCAATTTTAGTCAATTATTTAATTCAAGATGATGAAGTTTTGAACTTAAATGTACAGTCTATAGAACAGTAATTATTTGTCTTTTCACCCGTTATGTGTTTATTTAGGCCTATGAGAGCTTTAATTTACCTTCTAGTCCTGATACCTCTAAATCTTTCA
This sequence comes from uncultured Bdellovibrionales bacterium, assembly GCA_937980625.1. GTDB lineage: Bacteria > Bdellovibrionota > Bdellovibrionia > Bdellovibrionales > UBA1609 > JAHDIR01. The sequence goes on along the minus strand of CALJPJ010000132.1, from coordinate 9,232 downwards.
GCAAATAACTTAAAACAAATTGTATTTATTGGTGACTCACTCACCGAAGGGTATGGCATCCCCCAAGAAAAATCTTTTCCAAGCATTATTTCTTCTAAATTTAAAAATAAAAAAATTAAAGTTAAAATTACCAATGCTGGCAGTAGTGGCTCAACATCGGCTAGTGCACCTGGTAGAGTTAAATGGATTTTAAAATCTAATCCAAACATTGTTTTTATTGCCCTTGGCGGAAATGACGGTCTACGAGGCATTAACTTACAAGCCACTGAAAATAATTTGCAACAAGCCATCACACTCGCTTTAAACAGAAAAATCAAAGTAATACTTGCTGGTGTACGCATTCCAACTAATTATGGCCCTAAATACCGTAAGCAATTTGAAAATATATACATCTCTCTAGCTAAAAAAAATAATGTTACATTTATTCCATATATTCTTAAAGGTGTCGCAGGTATTAAAAGCCTAAATTTACCAGACCAGATCCACCCTAATGAAAAAGGTCACCAAGTCATTGCTGACAATATATTTCCAATTATCGAGAAGCTGCTATGACAATTCAAACCAATAACTTAACTAAAGTATTCACTCAAGGTTCTAAAAAAATATATGCTGTTAACAATATTAACTTAAGCATCTCTAAAGGCGAAAGTATTGCTATAACAGGGAAATCTGGCTCTGGAAAAACAACTCTACTTTCTCTCCTCGCCGGACTAGATAGCTGCACCTCCGGTGAAATTAATATTTTACACAAAAACATTACTCATATGAATGAAAAAGACCTTGCTAAATTTAGGGCTAACAATATTGGGATTATATTTCAAAAATTTCACCTACTCCCACACCTAACGGCCTTAGAAAATGTAACATTACCTTTAGAAATTTCTAACTCCAGTAATGTACTTAACAAAGCCAAAGAGGCATTAGATCTTGTTGGCTTGAGTGATCGCCTCGGTCATCTCCCCAGACAGCTCAGTGGCGGTGAAAATCAAAGAGTCGCTATTGCTAGAGCTATTGTTAACAAACCACCCATTTTGTTTGCCGATGAACCCAGTGGAAACTTAGACCAAGAAACAGGCGAACAAGTCATGGATCTTATCTTCCAACTCACTCAAAGTATCAATATGAGCCTTGTACTTGTAACCCATGACCAGCCCTTGGCAATGAAATGCCAAAGGCAAGTAACTATTTCTAATGGACTAATTGATTGAAGCTATTAAAATATTTTATTTTTCAACTTCTCAATAATAAAAGTTTTACTATACTTTTTATTTTAAATCTGTCTTTCGGGCTAAGCAGTTTTGTTACACTTGATATATTTAAACATTCAATAAATAAATCTATAAAAAAAAGGTCTAAAGTTTTTCTTGGCGCAGATTTGGGCGTTAGCGCCCGTAGGGCAATTACTAAAGAGGAGTCAAACCTTATATCTGAAGCCAGTACTGAAATACACTCTTCAACAAAACTCATTGAGGTTTTTTCAATGGTTGTTGGCCCCAATGAACAATCAAAGCTGGTTCAAATTAAAGCCGTTGATAATAACTTCCCTTTTTACGGCCAAATTGAAATAAAAGACAAAAATAACAGCATTAGTAATGGGCAAATTAAAACATTAAATAATAAAAAAATTGCCTGGCTATACCCCGAACTCATTGCACAATTAAATGTTCGTATTGGTGAAAATATTAAAGTTGGTAACACATCTTTTACTGTTCAGGCCATAATTACTAACGATAATGCTGAAGGGGTCTCCACTTCAATGGCTCCAAGGCTATATATAGGGTATGACCATATTCAAGATACCGGATTACTTCAATTTGGCTCGGTGGTATGGTATAGCCAACTATACCATCTGCCCCGACTCAATGACCTCGAATTAAACAATTTAAAAATTAGCCTTAAAAAACAAATACCATCAACAGACCTAAAATTTTATACACATGAAAGCGTATCGGAACAATCTTCAAGACTACTAAAATACCTTAATGACTTCCTGGGCTTAGTAGCTATTGCTGCTTTATTTTTGGCCGCAATTGGCGGCGCATTTTTATTTAGATCTTACTTAAACAAACAAATTCATATTTTTGGAATTTTTCTTAGCTTGGGTATGACACTCAAAAGTATTATGCTCTATCAAGCTGTACAGTTACTTATTCTTGGTTTAATTGGTTCTTCAATATCTATTTTGTTTGGTTATTTACTCATCCCCATTTTAAACTCTATTACTGCAGACTTAATCCCATTCACCATAATTAAACAACTAGAACCTAATACTATTATCCTTATATTACTATTAGGATGTGCAGGTGCTCTATTAATAGGCCTGCCACTTATTACTCAACTAATAGGATTAAAACCAAATCTTTTATTTTCTTCAAAAACACAAAATAATTTAAACCGCAATAAATGGTTTTGGCTGTCCCTTATTCCTGGTTTTTTATTTCTGTGGTCTCTATCTATTTGGCAATCTCACTCTTTTAAAACCGGAACATTATTTACTATTTTATTTTTGGCCTCAGGTTTATTACTTTCTATTTTAGCGGCCCTCTTCATGTATTTTATAAGTAAAATTAAAATTAAAAAATATCTTGGACTTCAATGGGCTATTCGAGATATTAGCCGTTTTAAAATAACATCTATTTCTATCTTTTTAAGTATTGGGCTAGGAATGCTACTACTAAACCTAATACCTCAAATTAAAGCCTCTATTAATTATGAATTAACAATGCCACATGACTCTAAATTACCCAGTTTTTTTATTTTTGATATTCAAGAGGAACAACTCAGTACTTTAAAGAAAATATCAAGTCATTTTGACATAACCCTACAACAGACTTCTCCAATGGTCCGTGCTAGGCTAAAAACCATTAACTACCAAAATTATTCTGAACTACAAATTACTGAGAGTGTTTCCACACGTGAGCAAGAGCGCCAACAACGATCTCGTAACCGTGGCTATAATTTATCCTATAGGTTAGGGCTGGGGACCGGTGAGAGTTTACACAAAGGAAAGCTGATAAACTCTTCTTTTGATGAAAACTCTGGAAAACTACCTGAAATATCTGTTGAGAAAAGATTTGCAGCCCGCTTAGGTATAAAAATTAATGATGTTTTAGAGTTTGATATTCAAGGAGTTAGCATAAAAGGAAAAATTGTAAATATTAGAAAAGTTAAATGGACCACTTTTCAACCAAACTTTTTTATACAATTTCAACCTGGTGTTTTAGAAATAGCTCCTAAAACGTATCTTTCATCTGTTCCTAAAATATCAAATACAATGAAAAATGAATTACAAAATAAAATTGTTAAGGCCATTCCCAATGCATCCATAATTGACGTTTCAAGACTGGTTAAAAAATTAAAAGATATTATTGAGCAAATGGGTCTGGCACTACAATTTATGACTATCATTTGTTTAATAGCTGGCTTTCTTGTTTTATTTTCGATTGCTAATTATCAAGCCAGACAAAGAAGCTCTGACATAGCTATACTAAAAGTTTTAGGTAGCTCTTTCACCACTATTCGCTCTTATTTTTTATGGATGTTCACCCTGCTATCAATTTTATCTGGGTTATTTGGCATTAGTATATGTTTTATATTTAGTTATATAATATCGAAGCTTTTATTTGATTCAAAATGGGTTTTTGATATTTACACGCCAGCCCTGTCCCTAATAGGCCTATTAATAATATCAATTTTGATTACCTTTATTGCTATAAACCAGTTTTTAAATACCAAAGCATCAAGTCTCTTAGATAATGAATAATACCAATTCCATTAAATAATTTTCCTAAATACTAAGTTTGTTTAAATCATATTGTACTCAAACAGCTCCCTACGGGAGAACTCCGGGCATTACAATTTAAACAAACTTAGAATTTAAGGAATTATTTAACGGAATTATTATATTTCTAAAAAATAATAAGCTACTGATTTTATTCACTATTATTTTAACTCATTATTAATTTAACTTTATTTTGCTCCATAACCCTGTAATAAGTTCAAACGATCATACTTAACTGCTGTAATGTGTTATACCTAATCTTTACCCCGGAGATAAATTTTGAGCTCATTAAATTTCACTGATCTAAATATAATTCCTGATGTATTAAAAGCTATTGAAGAAATGGGCTTTAAACATCCAACTGAAATTCAAGAAAAAGCAATACCCTTATTAACTGATACTGGTAAAGACTTTATTGGACAAGCACAAACAGGAACAGGAAAAACTGCGGCTTTTACTATCCCACTTTTATCTAAAATTGATTTTAGCTCTAAAAAAACTCAAGCTTTAGTTCTAGCTCCTACAAGAGAGCTTGCTCAACAAGTAGAAGCTGAAATTAAAAAACTTGCAAAGTACATTAATATTAAATCCACTTGTGTTTATGGTGGAGCCTCTTATGAAAAACAAATGAGAGCTCTAAAATCTAACCCACAAATTGTTGTTGGAACACCTGGTCGAGTGAAAGACTTTATCAAAAGAGGAGCTTTAAAGCTTGGCGAAGCTAATTTTTGCATCCTTGATGAAGCTGATGAGATGTTAAACATGGGTTTCTTTGAAGATGTTCAATTTATTTTAGATAGCTTTAACGAAAAAAGACAACTCATCATGTTTTCAGCAACAATGCCTACTGGCGTTTTAAAAATTATAAAAAAATCATTTAACGATTATGAAATGGTTAAAATTGCTAAAAAGTCAGTGAGTAATGAAAATATTGAACAAAGGTACTTTGTTGTACAACACAAGTACTTCAAAGAGTCATTAGCTCGAATTATTGATAGCGAGCCAGAAATTTACGGCATTGTATTTTGTAGAACTCGCCTTGAAACCAAGGATGTCGGTGATGATTTACGTTCAAGAGGCTACAGAATAGAAACCTTAAATGGTGATATGGGTCAAGCTGAACGTGAAAGATCTATGCAGAAGTTTAAAGCAAAAAAAGTTAACTTAATGGTATGTACAGATGTTGCTGCTCGCGGCATTGATGTCACTAACCTTACTCATGTAATAAACTTTGGATTACCACAAGATAATGAAAGCTATGTCCACCGCATTGGACGAACTGGTAGGGCTGGATTAACAGGTAAAGCTTATACTATTGTTTGTCCTAAAACTGCTTATGTTATTAAAAAAATTGAAAAACACATCAACAAAAAAATAGAATTACAAAAACTTCCCTCTGTTGATGACTTAAAGCAAAGACGAATTGAAAAAGAAATTGAAAGTGCCAATAAAATTATCAAAGTCATTCGAGATCGAGGCGATAATTTCACTATAGATAAAACTTATTCTATTTTTGAAGACCGACTACAAAGCTTAACTCGTGATGAGTTACTCAAACTTATGTTTACTTGGCAATTCAATAAGAAGTTACTGCAGTATGATAGTATTAGCGATATTGAGGGAGATGCACACTCTGGAACAGGTAGAGATGAGCGACGTGGACGTGGTCGACGTAATAGTCGTGGTCGACGCTCTAATGGTGGCTCCAGAGGGCGCTCTGACAAAAGATCAGGCAATTCCTCATCCGCTGGTGGAAAGCCATCTTCAAGGCATGGTGGTTCGAAAAAATCTAGTGCTAAATCTAAACGTGGTGGTCGCAGATCATCAAATACATCCTCATCTAAATCTTGGTAAATTAAAATGCTAAGTTCAATTTTATCGGAATTGGATTTATCATCAGACATTAACCCAACTGATTTACGTGACTATGCCACCAATGTTCAAGATCACTTAAAGGCGACAGCAGTACTTCAAAACCATTTAATTAAAATTGAATGTAACAAAGCCAGAGTTAAAGCACTTGGACAGCTTGGTAGTTTATTAAGAAGAATTAGCAAGCTAGATGAGGCCAGGCAGTGCTTTGAACAGGCTATTGAAGTAGTTCAATCAAACAATTTAAACCAAAAATATCTTCTTACTAACTCAATTCGCTTGGCTCATACCTACCAATGGTTAGAAAAATTTGACTTATCAAATGCTTTATTTTCTGAAGTTATAAAAAACTGTCTCGATAGTAGCAATTTAAAATTATACTTAGACTATGCCTACCAACACGCAGGAAAAAATTATTTTGACCAAAAAAGTTATGAGTTAGCATTAAGTTACTTCAACAAGGCATTAAAAATTAGGTTAAAAAAAGGTAACCCTGAGTTAGTTACTAGTACTAAAATAGCTATTAATGCATGCAACCAACGCATTGGCTCTTAACTAAAAAACTGTACACTCGCAACGTTACATATATATTTGACATGCTCACCAAACATCCCAGAAAACTGGTTTCTATGTTAAATATTCGGCTACAAAAAATTCTTGTTTATAAAGTCTTGAGAGATTTTCCACATTTCTTCATATTCAAAAACATTATTATGGTCAGCTTTTTTAAGAGTTACAAACTTTGCATTTTTATTACTTTTTTTAATTAGATTGAATAAATCTAATCCCATAAAATATGGAATTGTGTCATCGTCATCTCCATGAAAAACTAAAGCTGGAAGCTTCACTTTGTTTAATGCTACAAGACTATTAAACTCATTTTTTTCTAACCATGCTTGTGGAAGTAAACTATATAACTCTTTAATGTGATGTAAGATTACGTTTTCAATGCTACTCATTGGGCTGGTCAAAATAAATCCATCGATTTCATTTTTTAGTTTATTAATCACTTGTGCTGCTACAGCAGAACCAAATGAGCGCCCCCAAACAATTAACTGACCGTTAAAGTTACTGTTCGCCCACTTCACTGCTCCAATTGAACTTGCAACAATACTCTGTTTAGTTGGCACCCCTTTGCTATTTCCCTAACCTGGATAATCAATAATCACAATATTTCCGGGCATACTACTTGAGCTATGCGCTGCCCCTCTCATATTTAAATAGCCAATATTTACAGAATTTTCATGTAAATAAACCAATTGGCCATTTATTTTTGCGAGGAAACCTCTAGCTTTTTACCTGCTAACCAAACTAATAGTAAGACCGGCAAACCAATTACTGTTGTAATTAGAAAAAATTTAGAATACCCAAAGTTATCAACAATTGAACCTGAGTAACCACCAAAAACTTTTGGCAATAATGTCATTAAAGATGAAAATACTGCATACTGAACTGCAGTGAATGATATATTTGTTAAACTCGATAAAAAAGCAATAAAAGCAGCACTTGCAAGGCCTGCAGCAAGATTGTCTGCAGATATTACTAAATATAACATAGGCAAGTTATTGCCCATATCCGCCAAAATCATAAATAGTAAATTTGTACCTGATGAAAGTAGCGCCCCCCAAAATAAAATTTTAATTACACCAAATCTAATGGTTAATATACCACCCAAAAAACCACCAACTAAAGTCATTATTAATCCAAAAGTTTTTACTATGGCAGCTATTTGATCTTTACTAAAACCTAAATCTTGATAAAACACATTTGAGATTACTCCTAGAACTATATCACTCAGCCGATACATACCAATCAAGCAAAGTAATAATAACGCTACACTCATACCGTACCTTGAAAAAAAATCTTGCATTGGCTTTACATAAGATTGCTTAACCATATTTTTGTTAACTACATTTGTTTTTAAAACCATAAGTGCTGTTACTAAAGCTCCAATTATGGCTGATAAGAATTTAAATGCTTGAAATAAAAATAAACCCAAACTTTTTCCTGTTAAATCTACTAGAGTATCACTCAAACTAGAAAAATATCGTCCAGAATATACAAAGGTAAAAATAAAAGCTGCTGTTAAAGTGATAAAAAACATAAAAAATTTAATGTAATCTATGGTTAAGTATTCATTTTTGTTTTTACTTTCATTTTTTGGCTCTGGCACAATGAGTGTGGTAAATACACCAATAGCCATACACATTGCCATAATTATGTATGTCCACTTCCAGGCTGAGTAGCTATAGAGGTCTTTAGTTGAACCTAAATAACTAGCAATAAATAATGCTCCAGCACCAGCTACAATCATCCCAATTCTATAGCCTGCAATATAAGTTGAAGATAAAATCGCCTGCATATCTGCAACATCTGATTCAATTCGATAAGCATCAATAACTATGTCTTGTGTTGCCGACGAAAAACCTAAGAGGACTGCAAAAATAGCCATATAGGTTAATGCCATATTAGAAGTAGCAGGATCTGTGAAAGCCATACCTAATATAGCTAAAATAATTAAACTTTGTGATACTAAAAGCCAAGATTTTCTTCGACCTAAGCGACCTATTAATGGCAAAGGTAAGCGATCAACAATTGGAGCCCAAACAAACTTAAATGAGTAACCCAGTGCTGCCCAGCTAAAGTACGTCACGGCAGCTCTCTCAACACCGGCTTCTCTTAGCCATAAAGATAATGATGAAAAAATTAAAAGAATTGGTAAGCCAGCTGAAAAGCCTAAAAATAACATTGCGAGATTAGAAGGCTTAATAAATGCTTTAAAAGTATTGATCCAATTTTTTTTATCCATTGAGCAATTGTAGCAATTTATCTTTGATTAACAACAGATATTTGTATTTACATATTTTGAATTATTCTAAAGTCACTTTTAGTCTAACACCTTTATAGTCAGAGTAAGCCCTCACCATAATGTGATAAACACCAGCTATTGGATTTAAAAGCTCACAAACCTCAGAGTTCCCAAAGTTAAAAGGGCGACAGTCGTAGTTAAAGCGAGTAGGGGCTTCATCTCTTTTGACATAGAGGTCGGCGTCTCCACTCCCCTTTGACATACGTGCAGTTAAACTTGAAACTCCATCCTCAACTACAACTCTATACTGTCTTTCTTCTGATTTTAAACCTGATAACCCCTCTAAAGTATCATCATTGGCAAGTAAGCTCTCATCTTCACCTTCTTTATCATCACCACCCTCCTCATCTTCCTCGCTTTGTTCCTCATCATCATTATCAGCTAAAAATACACTTGATAAAAGACGATTCGGTGTAAATCCTGTTAAGCCTGATAACTTGCCAAGACTTGCATTCGCAATTATTGCATCTTTAACTTCAGCCGGAGTACTATTGGGAAATTTCGAAAGATAAGCCGCTGCAACACCAGCTACTAAAGGAGAGGCCATTGAAGTGCCACTAATACTCCTAGAAGAAGAATCATTACTCGACCATGCTGATAATATATCTGAACCTGGCGCAAAAATATCTACACAGTCACCATGATTAGAAAATGAAGACCTTTGATCATTTCTATCAGAGCTACCAACAGTGATTGCCTCTTCTACTCTT
>CALJPJ010000131.1 GCA_937980625.1 uncultured Bdellovibrionales bacterium | reverse complement strand
TAAATTAATAATATCATTAAGTTGGGTAATATAAGATGGTTTGATGAGTTTACCATTAATACTAACTAAACCTAGTCTAAATAATTTACTTGCTTGTGATCGACTAATGACTTCTGGGTGAAAAATTATAGCTTTATCAGCACGAATATTTTCAGTTTCGTCGGAAATTATTAACGTTTTATTATCAAACTCGAGGTTCATATTTGTTTTTATATTGGCTCATATAAGAAGATGCAACCTCTTCGTGTTTTAAACCTAAAACTTTTGCAATTTGTATAATAAAGCCTCTGGTGTAAACTGGTGCAGGTAAAGAATTAAAATTATTATCCTCTATTGCCTTGATATAAGTAGATTTTATTTTTGTTGCAGTTGAGAGCTGGTGGAGACTAATATTTTTATATTGGCGAATTTTTTGTAGGTTAGAGCCATCATAAGACTGTAATTTGTTAATTTTATATTCAAAATCAGGATTAACTTCATAATCTGAAATGGCTTTTTGCTGAGGCTCTGGTTGAGTTAAAGTGACGGTACTTTTGGGTGTTTTTTTATCAACCAATTGATTTTTATTTTTTCGTTGATAAAAAGCTCTTAAGCTATGGTTTCCTAAGATGGCAAAAGCCTCTTCAACAAGTTGCTCTAAAGTTTCAGCTTCTTCATTGGTGAAGTTTGATTTTAAATTTTTTTTAGAATACAGCTGCTTGGCACTCAAGTACGCGGCATGTATTTCGTGTTGAGGGGAGTTTTCAGAAACTCCTAAAATCTCACAATAAGTATTTAAATCCCACTTATTCGTCATAACAATCCTAGTAATTAAATTCCATCATGGAATAATCTTAATTGTAGCAAGAAGATGCAATAAATGGGAAGAGTTCTTTATAAAATTAAAAAAATTAATTATTTCGCTCAGTAGCAAGTTTTTTGAGTTTTAATTTTTCTTCTGCCTCTGAGCCTCTAATATAAAGAGGAAGAACTTCGTTCCACTTTAATAATTCAGGACTTTTGTCTCGTAAATAGGACTTTAGTATGTACTCAGCGTCTACAGAAGTAGAACAACTTGTTTCAGTAAAAAAATGTTGAGTGTCATCATCGTTAAAAAGAGTTTTGTAAACCTCATAACCATTACCAACAATTAGAATTTTTTTTTCTAAATGAAATTTTGATAAATAATTACTAATTTGATTTGGTTCACAGGCAAATGGCTGTTCAACTTCCGTGAATGTAGTCGTTAAGTAGCCGGCGCCATAGACCATATTTCTGAAGGCATTATTTAAAACTAAAATTTGCGAATGTCTCTGGCTATTCATTAAAGCAATGGGTTGTAATGAATTTATAGTATAAATAGGAATAGACTGTGAGTAAGCAATAGTTTTTGCAAAATTAAGAGCAACTCTAATTCCTGTGAAGCTACCAGGGCCTTTACCAAGACAGATCAAGTTAATATCACTGATATTAAGCTCACTAGCTTGCAGACCTTCATTAAAGTACTCCGTAATGACTTCGCTATGAGAGCGGCTTTTATTCCAATGCTTAAGGTATAGAGTTATATAGTCAGTAGTAGGTGTTTTTTTAAAAAAACCTAAGCTGGCGGAGTTTGAGCTAGTATCAACGGATAGTATATTCATTTTACCAAGGTGGGTTTATTAAGTTAAGGATGTCATTATAGTGAGAGAAAACCATTAATGATAAAAGTATAATAAAACCAAATTGCTGAGCAATTTGCATTTTCTTTAAGCTTATTGGTGAGCCTTTAATGGCTTCAATAGTAAAAAATAATAAGTGACCACCATCTAATACGGGTATTGGAAGTAAGTTTAATAAAAATAAGTTAACTGAGAGTAGGCCCATAATTCTTAAAAAAGAGTCCCATCCTGCTTTATACGAGTCGCCAGCAATTTTTCCAATTGTGATCATTCCTGATAAATTTCTTGTAGAAACTTGGTTAGTGATCAGCTTGTATATTCCCAGGGCAATGAGTTTAGTCATTTTAATGGTTTCATTAAAACCATAGCTTAAAGCTTTTATAGGGTTATTAGATTGAACGTCGACCAGTTTATTTTGTCCAATGGTATTGTCTGCATATATACCCACAGTAAACCTTTTTTCATCTTGCATTTTATTATTCATTAACTTTGTCATTTTTGGTGTTAATGAAAGTGTTTTAGATGATAAATTACGACCGTACTTTGGGTCACTATTCTGCACTTCTATTGTCAAACTTCCTTTAGACTCATCATATGACTTAATAGTTTTAAGTATGTCTTTCCAGCCTGATATAGGAGTTTTATCAATAGATAAAATTTTGTCTCCAGCGACTAGCCCTGCAAGCTCAGCCGGTGAGTCAGGAACAACACCCGATACATACTGAGCAGTGCTTTCTATGCCAATGGACTCAGATATACTCTGTCCATTTATCGGGTAAGCAGATTTAAGCACAACTGTTCTTTCAGGGTTTTTAGTGTGCTGATTAAAAAGACGAACGGTGAATTCAATTTTAGAGTCTTTATGTTTTTGGAGTAAGGGTTCAATTTCTCTTTGGTATGAGACATCATCACCATTAATTTTTAATATTTGATCTAAACTTTTTAGCCCGGAACTAGCAGCGATACTGCCGTTTCGCACTCCAATTAAGCTTGATTTACTAATTAATGTTAATCCATCGATCTTACCAATATGTTTTTCAAGACCAAAGAGTTTGTCGTTTTCAACTTGAGGTATATCTACACTAATTGACTGTTCTGCTCCTGCTTGTGATAAAACTTTAAATGATAAAGTTTTATTTGCATTTGAAGAAATAATTTTATCAACATCAATCCAATTAAAAACAGGTCTGTCATTAATTTTTAAGATTTTATCACCAGAGCGAAAGCCAACCTTATATGCTTGTGTATCGCTTTTTATATCGCCAATAAAGTTTGCTGGTGCCTTGTAACCAAGTGCTAAAATTAAAGCAAAAATAGGTATGGCAATAATAAAATTCATTAACGGGCCAGCTAAGACTATAGCAATACGTTGCCATACGGGCTTATACAGAAATGAAAATTGTTTGTCTTCAGCGACAAGCTCTGCCGTTGGATCATCGCCAAACATTTTAACGTAACCACCGAGAGGAATCATTGAAAGTTTATAGGTCGTGTCACCGCGGGTGAATTGGTATAAGCTTTTACCAAAGCCCAAGCTGAAAACCTCAACTCTTACACCAAAATACTTAGCAACAAGAAAATGTCCCATTTCATGTATAAAAATTAGAGTGCCCATTAATAAAATAAAAGGACCAACATACGAAACACCAGATGATATAAAACTAATAATACTTTCCATGTAAATAATTATATCAGGTTAAAATAGATTATTTAATACTAATTTATATAGCCAGGCCAAGGGGCTGCTGTGGAGCGCAATAAAATTTGTTAATGGACTTATTTAATTTTTATCCAGTAATTTTATATTAATCTCATTAAAATAATGCCCTTATCATAAATTGATTTTAGTCATAATGCGCGGAGTTCTCCTGAAGAGAGCTATTTGAGGACATTATGACTAGAATCAATTTACTATGAAGGCATTATTAAATGGAGCTGGTGCAAGTTTTAATACCAATATAAATATGGAGAATTGAAATATAAATATAACTAAATGAGATGTTAATAGGCCCTAATTAATCTTTAAAAAATAATAAAAGACATAAAAAACTGGACCAGAGAAATATAAGCCATCAAATCGATCTAATACTCCACCATGACCAGGCATTATTTTACCTGCGTCTTTTACCCCAGCGACTCGTTTTAATAGCGAAGCAAAAAAATCACCACTTTGAGTGGCTAATCCACAGCAAAGCCCTATAAGTAGGCTGACAGCAGGGGGAAAGATTTGAAAACTATATGTTAATGTAACATAAGCTAAGCTAGTGGAGGCCAATAAGCCACCAAAGGCGCCAGCATATGTCTTTTTAGGAGAAACAAGGGGAAGCAATAGTTTTCTGCCAAATGCTCTGCCAAAAATATAGGCAAAAATATCACATGAGAAAGTGATTAACAAAACGCTAAAAAATAATTTTAGTCCAATACTCTCAAGTACAATGATTTTAAAAAGAAAAAATGGGCATACAATAGTGTAAAAGTACCCTAAAAATAATATAGAAATATTATTTAATATTTTAGCGGGGTCATTTTCATTTTTTAAAAATATAAATGTAATTAATGAGAATAAAAAAAGAGAAATATATATAATTGGAGTTGTTGAATACAAATAAAATAAAGGGGGACTTAGGGTGCATATACTAAAAAATAAAATAAATAATGGTTTATTTTTTTTAAGAAACATATCTGCGTATTCCATAGCTCCAATTATTAAAATAATTAGACCAAAAAACATAAGCCCGGTAGTTTCCCAGATTTTAAAAATGGAAAAAGTAATCAATAGTAAGATAAGAGCTGTGATAGTTCGAACTGCGAGGTCTTTATTCATAATTATTCACTAATAAAATTGTTTTGAGATAAGGATGGTTGATTTTCGATATTACCAAAGCGACGTTGTCTTTTATTGTAATCATTAATAGCTAGTTCAAAGTCAGAGAAATTAAAATCAGGCCAAAATTTATCACAAAAATAAAATTCACTATAAGCAGCTTGCCATAAAAAGAAATTAGAAAGTCGCTTTTCATTACTGGTGCGAATAATCAAGTCAGGGTTTGGTAAAAAAGCAGACTGCAAAAACTTTTCAAATAATTCCTCGGAAATATCCGACTCCGCAATAGACTTGCTTTTAATAGCTTTATAAATATTTTTAGTTGCATTAATAATTTCTTGTCGGCCGCCATAGTTAAGTGCAAATGTTAATTTTAAGCCAGTATTATTTTTAGTCTCTTCAGAAGTTTCTGATAATAAGGCTTGAACTTCAGCAGGTAACTCTAGAGAGTCACCTATTGTGTGAAAAGAAATGTTATTATTGATGAGTTTATTTTTTTCCTTTTTTAGATGCTTAATGAGTAGAGCCATTAGTAGAGAAACTTCAGTTTTAGGGCGGCTCCAGTTTTCAGTACTAAATGCATAGAGAGTTAAGTGCTTTAAATTAATCTGGGCACATTTTTCAATAATATCGTAAGCAACCTTAGCTCCACGGATATGCCCAAACACACGATTGTGTTTACGCGAATTGGCCCAGCGGCCATTTCCGTCCATAATGATAGCTACGTGATTAGGTAATTGCATTTAAATTGTAAGTAACTCTTTTTCTTTGTCTGAGCCAATAGAATCAACTTTTTTAATAAAATCATCTGTAATAGTTTGTATATCACTCATCGATTTTTTTTGGTCATCCTCACTAATCTCTTTATCTTTTTGCATTTTTTTAAGTAAATCATTAGCGTCACGGCGAGCCATTCTGATGGAGATGCGAGCGTCCTCAAGGATTTTTTTAATATTTTTAACAAGAGCTTTACGACGCTCTTCAGTTAAGTCTGGAAGCCTTAAGCGAACAACTTTTCCGTCATTTTGCGGGCTCATCCCAAGGTTAGATTTAATTATTCCAGCCTCAATATCTTTTAAAACACTAACTTCCCAAGGAGCAAATAGAAATGATTTAGCATCTGGACACGATACTGATGCAACTTGATTTAAAGCAGTGGGTGTACCGTAATAATCAACCATTACCGAGTCGAGCATTGA